>CAMBFY010000276.1 GCA_945865415.1 Sphingobacterium thalpophilum | reverse complement strand
CAAGGAACTTCATAATTTTGTTGTATTAAACCATATGCTCTCATCTTATACTGCTAACCTAATAACAAATCTTCAGCAGCAAAATAATCAAACAATAAACGAGTCACATATTAAATTGATTAGAAGGTCTTTATATACTTTCTCTGAAGTAATTAATTCTATGAAAGAAGTCCAGTTAGAAGAATTTGAGATAGTACATGACTCAAACTCTATTGGTGAAAATTCAAATGAATCAAATTTACTATCAGAGCAGCTTGAGCTTGTTCATAAATTGATCGTGGATCTTCAGAAACTTATCCAAAATCAAAATTCAATTGAAAAAACTAAGGTCAATTAAAAAACCTGTTCAATTTTCTTGTTTTCTCTGCCATTTTTGAAGGCTTCACGTGGCTTGAGACCTAATAACTTAAACATTTCCATATCTTCATTAAATGCAGGGTTGGGGGTAGTTAGTAATTTATCCCCTGCAAATATCGAATTTGCTCCTGCCATAAAACATAGAGCCTGGTCTGTCAAGCTCATTTCTGTCCTACCTGCCGAAAGTCTTACAACGGTTTTAGGCATAATAATACGCGCTGTGGCAATCATTCTAACCATTTCCCAAACTGAAACTCTGGGTTGTTCAGCTAAGGGCGTTCCCTTAACCGGGACAAGTGCATTAACCGGCACTGATTCTGGGTGTCTGGACATATTTGACAATGTTTTTAACATTGCAATTCGATCATTAACCGTTTCACCCAGCCCGATAATTCCGCCACTGCAGACAGTTAGTTTGGCTTTCCGGGCATTATCAATTGTTTTTAATCGATCGTCATAAGTTCTTGTTGTTATAATGCGCTTATAATCATCCTCAGAAGTATCGAGATTATGGTTATAAGCATAGAGTCCGGCATCAGCTAAACGTTGTGCCTGTGCTTCTGTCAGCATTCCAAGTGTGCAACAAACTTCCATATCAAGGGCATTAACTGAACTAACCATTTCAATCACTCGATCAAAATCCCGATTATCCCTTACTTCCCTCCAGGCTGCTCCCATACATAAACGGGAAGCTCCAGCATCTTTAGCTTGTTTTGCGGCTTCTGTTACTTGCTCAACAGACATAAGAGCCTGAACCTCAAGATCAGTCTGATATCTTGCAGCTTGAGGACAATAGGCGCAATCTTCAGGACAACCTCCTGTTTTTATAGAAAGAAGACTGCTAATCTGTACTTCGGAATAATCCTTATTATCTCTATGCACAGTTGCTGCGCGATAGATTAAATCGAGTAGCGGACTATTATAGATTTCTGCAATTTCTTCTTTAGTCCAGTTATTTCTGATCTCAGTCATATTTAGGAGCTTTATTTATCGAGAACAAATCTATAATAAAATCATCAGCCAAAAAAGGAAATGATATAAATCAAAGAATCAAATTACTGGCTAAGCCTAACAGTAATAAGAAACCAAAAACATCAGTAAATGTTGTGATAATTATAGATGAAGCTACTGCAGGGTCAATCCCTACCCTTTTGAGTATTAATGGAATTGCTGAACCCGAAATTCCAGCAATAATGAGGTTCCCGGTCATTGCAAAAAAAATGACTAAACCTAACATTGCGTTCTGGTCATAGAGCAAAGCAAATAGGAAGACAACACAGCCAATTACTGCCCCATTGATCAATCCTACAGTAAATTCCTTTAATACTGTTCTGTAAGCCTGGTTATCAGTTAAATCATTTAGTGAGATACGTCTAACTGTTACAGCAAGTGCCTGAGTGGCAGCATTTCCACCCATTCCTGCTATTATAACCATATAACCTGCCAGTAAACCTAAACCGGCTATAGTACTATCGTAATATCGAATGATCGAAGCTGCAAGAAAGGCAGTACCAAGATTCAATACAAGCCATGGTAAACGGCTTTTTACTGCTTCTTTCCAGTTACCTGCAAGTTCTTCATCCTCAGATACACCAGAGATCTTCAGGATATCTTCAGTATTCTCCTCCTCCATCACATCGATTACATCATCAAATGTAATTCGGCCAAGAAGATGCATCTGATCATCCACAACAGGAATACTGGTAAGATTATATTGAGAAATTAACTTTGCAACTTCTTCCTGATCTGTATCAGCTTTAACAAATACAAAATCAGAAATTATTAATTGACTTATATTAACATTGTTTCTGGCTTTTATTAAATCCTTTAATGAAACAATTCCTTTTAAAACATTATCCTTGTCGATTACATTGATTGTATAAAACTCTTCCATTTCCTCCGACTGGCGGATTATTTCGTCAAGCGCATCCTTTTTTTGAAGACTTTCATTGATTTTTATTACCTGGGTGTTCATCAAGCCCCCCGCGGTATCTTCTTCGTATTTTAGAAGAGTTCGGATATTAGAGGCATCTTCCTCATCGAGACCCAAAAGTATTTCTTGTTGTTGCTCTTCTGGTAACTGACTGATAATATCTGTTGCATCATCATAATCAAGCTCTTCTACGATTTCTGAACGCCGATCTGGATCGAGATTTTCAAGTAATTTTTCCGGATGAAACTCTGCATCCATTTCGGAAATTACTTCAGAAGCAAGTTCTGCGGGTAAAATGCTAATTATGCGCTCTCTAGATTCTTGAGATAAGCTTTCAAAAAGTATGGCTATCTCTGAAGTATGATATTCGGAAATAAGCTCTTTTAAGACCAAGTCATCTTCCTCAAGAGCCCGCTTTATCTTTAAAAGATCTGTTTTATCTAATTCGAAAGACTGCATATACAAAAGTAGGAAATGGAGTTGAGAAATGACCAGATTTTGTCTTGTAAGGACAAGGACATTTAAATTTTGAAATATCTCTTTTATACTTTAATATAATCAACTTTTATTAAGCCAGCCTTTACGCCAGAAGTAAATCAATTGAAAGATTGCAATTAGTAGCATTCCTAACATAGTATATTCATATCCGTGTTCCATGTATAGCTCTGGCATGTTACTGTTAAGCATTTTACCTGTTAATGGGTCTTGCTTTGCAAAATTCATCCCATAAATTCCGGCAATAAAAGTGAGTGGGATAAAAATGGATGATATGATCGTTAATACTTTCATGATTTCGTTCATCCTGTGACTTATTAGTGATAAGTTCATATCTACAAGACTTGTTGTCAAATCTTTATAACTTTCAACAAGATCAATTATCTGCATGCAGTGATCATAGGTATCTCTCAAAAAAGTTTTGGTTATTTTATTGATCAAGCCGGATTCACTTCTGATCATATCATTTATTTTATCACGTTCTGGCCATACAGCCCTTCGAATCGTAATCATTTCCCTTTTAATATTTTGGGTTTGAAACATGAGTGCTTTGTCAGCCCTACGGTATAAAAGCTGCTCAATCGTCTCCAGTTCATCACCTAATTTATAAATCAGTCTGAAATAATTATCTACAATAACATCAATTAACGCATATAATAAATAAGAGGTCTCCCCTGTCCGGATATTTCCATTTCCTCCCTGCAAACGGTGTATCACAGGCTCAAAGGTTGAAGAATAGCTTTCCTGTAAACTGATCAGCACATGAGGCAACAAAATAAATGATACCTGATCATTTTCAATCTCCAGATGCTCATTAAC
>CAMBFY010000275.1 GCA_945865415.1 Sphingobacterium thalpophilum | reverse complement strand
TCAGGCAAAAAACTATTTTATTCTCACAGTAATGCAGGCACGGAATTTAATGGTTCCTCTATTTACCAGATCGCAATGGTTTCTTTACCCGTAGGCGAAAACACAGCATTAGCCTATGCAGATAAATATGGAAACTTAAACATCAAACCTGCCTTTCTTAAGCAATACTTAAAACAGGATACATCCTACCATCCAAGAACATTTAGTGTTCAAAGGGACGAGAAGACTAATATGTTTATTTATCCTAAAATGACGATGCCCTCAAATTACAGGCAAACACTTTACCTCGTACCGGGAGCAGAACTGACCGCTGCCACGCTAAGTGATACCCTCAAGTTGCCTGTGAATATCCTCCGCATGAATTTGCCTCAAAATGCCAAAACAATCTATAGCATTCCCTCAGATAGTCTTTACAGAAGAATGATGCTTCCAAGTGATAATTATCTTGCAGAGCAGATTTTGTATCTCTGCTCTTCCCTTCTTCCCGGAAAGCTTAGTGTTGATTCGGCTATCTCTTACAGCTCAAAAAACTTCCTGAACGATCTGCCTGATAAATTTCAGTGGAGAGATGGCTCAGGATTATCCAGAAATAATTTATTCAGTCCGCGGTCAATAATTAAGATTCTGACCAAATTAAAAGATAAACTTGGTACCGAAGAAAGGCTGCATAATTTATTGCCTGCTGGCGGTGTAAGCGGAACCCTCCGAAATGCTTATCAAACCGACAATGGCCAGCCATTCGTTTGGGCCAAAACAGGAACCCTTCAAAACGTACATTTGCAGGGTGGATTTTTTGTTACCCGAAAAGGCAAAAAATATATGTATTCATTTATGAATAATAATTTTTTGATTCCAATGGCAGATATCCGTAATGAGATGGGCCGAATAATTACCCATTTTCATGATAATTATTAGTTCCATCCAATTTTACACTCGTTAAATCTCATGCTCAAATTAAATAACTGGAACTCAGTTCAACTAAAATCCTATTTTTTGATTCTTTTTCTCGGATTAGCCACCCGAACAACTTTCGCACAAGAGAATTCAATAAAAACAGGTGATTTAAAAGGTAAAATAATTTGTATTGATCCTGGTCATGGCGGATCTGCAGCTACCGATAGTTACCGACAGGGACCTAGCGGTGAACGGGAGGAATGGATAGACCTCAGAGTAGGTATGCTATTAAAAGAACTATTGGAGCAAAAAGGCGCTAAAGTCGTGATGACCAGAAGCAGCGACATCCCTGTACCCCTTGCAGAACGCTCTAAAATGGCTGTTGAAAATAAAGCTGATTTCTTTATTTCCATTCATCATAACGCCACTGCCGACCCATCGGTTAATTTCCCAATCATTTATTATCATGGCCTTGCCTCAGAAAACCAGGCGGGTGTACGTTTTGGTAAAACACTGGCGAAGAATTTGCAAAAATACATGTACAAAACTAAAACACCTGTCAGTGTAGTTTCTGATTTTACCATTTTCTCTGGTGCAGGATCTTCTGTATTGAGGGGAACTTATGGCATACCTGGTGTTTTAGCCGAAGCCTCACTCTTTACTAACCCGGAGGAAGAATCCCGTTTAAAAACCAGGGTACATAATTACAATGAGGCTCTTGCCATTGCCAAAGCAATTGATAAATTCTTTAAACACGGTATTCCTACCATCAGCCCAAAAACACCATCCAAATTTCCTCCTCAGTTTGCCACCTTACAGGAAGCCGATCGCATGAGTGACATAGCAAGGCGCTGGTATCAGGATTTTATTGACGGAAAAGAGCTGATGAAGAAAAAAGATGCAGCGTCACAGCAAAAAGCTTATGATTTATTCACCCAATCTGCAAGATCATTTCCTGATTCATACGTTGCTGCAAAATGCCATAAATACAGAGCTCTAATTTTGAGAAGGCAGGGTAAGATTGATGAAGCTATCAAAGAAGAAATAAGGGTCAGGGAATTTTATCCAAATTAATTTACTGTTTACAGGTTAATATGGTACGGTGACAACCCCGACCAGAGGGAAAAATCAATTTTGATAATCGATGGAAACTCTAGGGCCAGCTTAGGATTTTTTAATTCCTCGATTAATTTTCCAATAATCCCACTTGTACTCAACAAAGCATACCGATTATTAGATATTCATGAAATTAATTCCATTGAATCTTAAATTGTATTAGAAAAATCAACACTTACAATGGATTCAAATACCGAACTCATTACCGACGAGCTTGTTATCAGTAAGATTTATATTATCAGGAATACTAAGGTAATGCTCGATAAAGATTTAGCAGAGCTATATCAGGTATCTACGGGAAACTTAAACAAATCAGTCAACCGAAATAAATCCAGATTTCCTGAGGATTTCATGTTTCAGCTGTATGAAGAAGAATTTAAGAACTTGATATTCCAAAATGGAATATCAAGCTGGGGTGGTACGAGAAAACTTCCCTATGTTTTTACAGAACAGGGTGTGGCTATGCTATCAGGAGTGTTGCGCAGTGAAAGAGCTATTCAGGTAAACATCCTGATAATGAGAATTTTCACGCGAATAAAACATATTCTAAATAATCACACAGAACTTAATTTGGAAATTGAAAAAATCAAAATGAAACTAAATAATCATGACAAAAACTTGGAAATAGTATTTAAATATCTGGATGAACTTATCGGTAAGCATTCAGATCAGAATCAATTTCCTGAAATTGGCTTTAAGATTAACAAGGGCAAAATTCAATAAAAATATCTCTTAATATCCAAACACATTCGGAACATCTGTCACATCCTTATTCAAATCCAGCACATAGCCATTAAGTAAGGCATAAACGGGTTTCCCATCTCTGCTCAGTAAAAATTGTGCTTGCTGGCCAACCGAAGCGGTTTGAATAGGATTAGTTTCCTTATTGATCAGATTTAAGAGCCTTGCGTGCAGTGGACCTAAGGGCGATGTGCCATCTGTCCATTTAACAAAAAGGTAGCCCTCACGGATAAGATCGAACTCCTGCTGCGGACTTAATGCTTCCCATTCACTTTTTCGCATGAGTTTAATATTGCCGGAAGTAAAAGTCAGGCTTGAAGCTTCAATTTCATCGTAGCCATGACTGAGTTCTACATCACCTAGTTCTTCGATACGGCCATTGTAGGACATGCTTCGAAAATCAGAACTTTTAATCTGAGAACGGACAATTCCAAGGTTGGTCCGGAATTCAATACCTTCCTTTGTTATACTTACATTTCTGATCAGCACATCGTATAAAGAGCGGCTATTCTCGGGAATTGCCTGATAATCAGCAAGGTTTTCATTAGTATAAGTTTTTTCTGCTATTGAAACAAATGCATTGAGAAGTGCATAAAAATTCAGCTTTCTGATGTATTGCTTCTCAGGATCTGCATAATAACCTCCCGACTCGATCAATATCGTAGAAATACCCATCCCCTGGAAAGTATCCCCAAAACAGCGGGGGTCAAATGCATCGTCATATTTAGCGATCTTGCCCGGAACCTTTGTCTGCAAGGCCTTGTTCATTGTCAATATTAATTGTGTAGCCCTTTTTCTAACCTCATTCATACTTTTCGGATAATCATAAGCCGGAGCCAGAAAAGATAAAGTAGCTGTATGATC
>CAMBFY010000274.1 GCA_945865415.1 Sphingobacterium thalpophilum | reverse complement strand
TGTTCCCTTTCGTGCAAATCCTATATCACAATACTTACAAGGTAAAATCTACAATTTTCTTAAATTCGCTTCACACAACATTTACATTGGCAAAACCCATACTCGTACTAAAATTTGGAACTGCATCCATCACTTCCAGCGATGGGGAGCTTGATGAGTTAGTTATTGAAGAAATTGCCCGTCAGGTGGCTTCGATTCATAAAGTCTTTAATCTGGTCATTGTTTCATCCGGTGCAGTTGCTGCCGGAAAGAAATTTCTCAAGAACTATGGGGCTACACTAAACGAAAAGAAGGCCGCTGCATCCATTGGGAATCCACTTTTATTAAATATCTACGCCAAATATTTTTCACCACATGGTATAGCCATTGCCCAAAGCTTATGTGAGAGGCATCATTTTTCAAACCGCGATCAGTTTCTGCAGCTCAAGCGCACCTACGAGGAGTTATGGAACAGTGATATCATTCCGATCGCAAATGAGAATGATGTGGTCAGCAATCTGGAGCTGAAATTCTCTGATAATGATGAACTTGCAACCCTGATTGCTGCCGGATTTGGGGCTTCTCAGATCTTATTCAGTACCTCAGTGCCGGGAGTGCTCGACAGTGCAGGGCAGGTGATTCCTGAACTGGATACTTCAGATAAAAAGGTCTTGTTGCTTGCAAATAAAGAGAAGTCTACTTCGGGTTTAGGTGGCATGACCTCCAAGCTCAATTTTGCACGATTAGCTAATCAAATGGGAATTAGGGTAGTGATTTTTGGTATCAGAACAGAGGATGGAATTTTGAAGGCTCTTGATGGAAAGACAGGTACTTTATGTCTGCCACAGAAAAGTACTTTGCCGGCCCGTAAAAAATGGCTGGCAAGCGGAAGTCTGGTGAGAGGTCGGATTCAAATCGATTCGGGTGCCTGCAAGGCTTTACAAAATCGACATAGTTTACTGGCTGTAGGAATAAAATTGGTTCTCAATGAGTTTGAGAACGGCGAGATCATCGAAATTCTGGATGAGGAAAACAATGTAGTGGCCGTTGCTAAATCAAAGATTGATTCGGCCATGCTGGCTAATGAAACCAAAGTTAAAAACCTCGAAGTGGCGCATGCCGATAACATTGTTTTATTGTAATTATTAATTATGGAATCAATACAGTCTTTTCTTGAACAAGCTTCTGAGGCTACAATTGCGGTGAAACTCCTTAGTGATGACAAGAAGGAAGATATTCTCAGAGCTTTAGCTGCAAAACTTAGGGCTCAAATACCGACCATTCTTTCAGAAAATCAGCTCGATCTTGACCGTATGCCGGATACTGATCCCAAAAAAGATCGGCTTTTACTTAGTGCAGCCAGGATAGAAGATCTGGCTAAAAGTGTGGAGGATATTGCAGCACTCCCTGATCCAAGTAATCGTTTGCTCTCAGAAAAGGTTCTGGATAATGGTTTATTGGTTCAAAAAATTACTGTTCCATTGGGTGTTGTTGGAGTAATTTATGAGTCGAGACCAAATGTGACTGTGGATGTTGCTGCATTATGTATTCAATCCGGAAATGTATGTCTTCTTCGGGGCGGCACCGATGCTTTTTATACCAATACATATCTTGTGGCATTGATACAGGAGGTGCTGGCGAGTTTTGATCTGGATGTAAGTATTGTCCAATTACTTCCGGCCGACCGGAAATTTATGCCTGAGTTGCTTACCGCTACAAACTATGTAGATATTTTAATTCCCCGGGGCTCACAGCAACTAATCGATTACGTTCGTGAACATGCTTCGGTTCCGGTGATTGAAACCGGTGCAGGTGTTTGTCATACCTATGTGGAGGCATCCGGCAATCTGGAGAGCGCAGCAACTATTGTGACTAATGCCAAAGTTACGCGCCCTTCAGTATGCAATTCACTGGATACACTCCTAGCCGACAAAGAAATTCTTGAGCCTTTACTGAATTTATTGGCGCCAAAATTAGAAGCTTATAAAGTAGAAATTTTTGCTGATCCTCAATCCTATCTTATTTTGAAAGGTATGGATTACCCATACCTGAAAGAAGCTGTGGAGGAAGATTTTGGGCGCGAATTCCTCGATTTTAAATGCTCCGTAAAAACAGTGAATAGTTTTGACGAAGCCATGAAACATATCCGGAAATTTTCTTCCAAACATTCTGAAGCCATAGTTTCCAGTAATATGGAGTATTGTGAGCGTTTTCTGAATGAAGTAGATGCGGCCGCGGTTTATACCAATGCTTCTACCCGTTTTACGGATGGTGGTGTTTTTGGTTTGGGTGCTGAGATTGGAATTTCCACACAAAAGCTGCATGCCCGTGGTCCTTTTGCTTTGGAGAAACTGGTGACGGAGAAATGGATTGTGAGGGGAAATGGGCAGGTTAGGTAACGATCAATTGACAATTGACAAATCTGGTTATAATTCTAAGCCTACTCGCATGAACACAGGTGGTTCTTGCTTAGTTTTTATTATCCATCTTCAGCGCTGACATCAAAATCACTCAAAAGTATCACATGCACGTTTGATCAAGCAGGATCATTTAGAACAAAAATTCCCTCTTTGTTCTTTAGTCCGAAAACAATAGTTTTGAGACCTGTAAGTTTATAGATCTTCTGTGAATAATCTCCTGATCTCATTTCGTAACGTAAGTATTCGCCAATATAATTCCCTTGTTTTCGAGGGGCTTGATTTTGATCTTGAAAAGGGTCAAAACTGGGCATTGCTTGGCAAAAGCGGATCGGGAAAGAGTACTCTTTTGGATTTTATTATGGGTAAGGCCTCTATGGCCAGGGGAGAAGCAAGCTTTCCATTTTTTGACCACTATATTGAAGAGCATCATCAGGATGACCCGTTTTTCAACCGGTATAAACTGATGGCACAGGTATCTGCCAGGCATGAGTTTCGGAATCTTTCAAATACAAGCGATTTCTATTATCAGCAGCGTTTTAACTCCTGCGACTCTGAAGATGCGGATACGGTAGCAGAGTATCTTTCTGCAATAAAAGTAATAAAGTCGGGAGGCTACTGGACCTTTAATAAAGTCATCGAGCGACTCAATCTCTTTTGCTTACTCGACAAGCAGCTGATCAAACTATCCAATGGCGAGACTAAGCGACTGCTTCTTGCTTCGGCATTGATTAAAAATCCGCTTTTATTATTGCTCGATAATCCTCTCAACGGACTTGATGTAGCTTCCCGAAAGGATTTTAATGAGCTTCTTCGTGAAATTTCTGATTCGGGAATCAGCATCATGATGGCTACTACTCCTGCAGAAATACCGGAGGCTATAAGTCATATTGCAGTTCTTGAGCAAGGTAAAACAATCTTTAAAGGTTTATCTGATCAGTTTAAGCCTGAAAATTTATATTCTGCTCTGGTTGAAATGATCAATAAATATGAATTGAAGGAATTAGTTGCAAGTTCAGATTGGCCTTCTTACCAAACAATAATTGGTATGGACAATGTTAGCATCAGGTATGGTGATAAACTGATTCTCGATCAGGTAAGTTGGCAGGTGAAGCAGGGAGAGCGATGGGCCTTGACGGGACATAATGGAGCTGGGAAATCTACTTTGTTAAGTCTCATAAACGGCGATAATCCGCAGGCCTTTGCCAATAAGATCACACTCTTCGATCAGCGAAAGGGGAGTGGAGAGAGCATTTGGGAGATAAAAAAGAAGATCGG
>CAMBFY010000273.1 GCA_945865415.1 Sphingobacterium thalpophilum | reverse complement strand
CTCCAATTTGAATTATCAAATTAGGCTTAAACACCTTGTACTTGGTGCTTTTATATGCTTGCAATAAGTTATTCATCATTTTTCGTATAAATTATTTCTATTATCATCTTTTACATTTTTCTATTTTTTAGTGATTTGCCTGAAAAACGTCACTTTTATTGTATTGTCTTGTTTGGTCTGTGGTACCTTCGTTGGCTGCTCCTTGGTAAGAAGATTTTTTAATCCGAATATCGAGCGAGTCCTCTCCATTACGTCCGAGTATTTGCCCGACTGCCTTTGCGGCTGCAATTGATTTTGAGTCAAAGTCTTTTTCTCGTTCTTCATTATTGTTGCTTCTTTGAATGCTTTAAGAACGTCACCGTTATTGTATTGTCTCGTTTTATCGGAGGTGCCGTTATTAACTGCTCTTTGGTAAGAAGATTTTTTGCTTCTAACCTTTGGGTTATACTTGACATTAAGTCCGAGTACATCAGACGTTGCTTTGGCTGTTGCAAATGATTTTGACGTGTAGTATCTTTCTCGTTCTTCATATTTTTAATTATAAATAAATTTAAAGCAAGGTTTTAATAACTCATATACCCTGGAGTATTCTGTCCTATTCAAATCAGGTGAAATTTCTTTCTCAAATACATGAATATAATTAAAGCCGAAACTAAACTTTAATGCATGATTGCCAATGATAATTTCAGGATGTTTACCTATATATCCCTTACCAACTGAAGATTGACCAATTCCAAACAGATTCTCTTTACCAGTATAGTTCAATTTTGCCACAACTGTTCTTGATCGATGGCTACTAGTATAAATTGCAGTAAGATTTATAGTAGTTTGTCGCCATATAAATTTAATGTGAGGATTGGATTTGGTACCAATTTGAAATTCCCAGCTAATGGTGAAACAATTTGAGCCGACACTAAGATTTGGCATATAAGTTTATTTTGATTGTGTAAATCCGCATTGTTTTACCACCGTGGTGTCTTTCACTCGGTTGGTGCCATTGTCAATTGACGATTGGCTCGAAATACAATGCAATTATAGAAAATATTTTTTACTTAACAAAAAAGTATTGGCAGTAATTTTTGAATGAAGGACTAATTCTTAGTTCCTAATACTTCAGGGCAATAAATACAGATCAAACTTTAATGATGTATTTTCAAGAGAAGGGAAGTTGGGAAGGGGGTAATTTAAGTTTGGAGAGAAATCCAAAACCTTATCAGGGAGGAATATAAAATAAAACCATACGAAAGAGTCTGATTGTGTATAAGCTAGTACACCCGGATATTGTTACCTATATTCTTAATTAGAAAAAATAGCTGTATTTGGAATCAACAGAATCTCTTTCGCACGGCATAATCTATCAATTGAAGTGGAAAGTAAAACCCTCGACTTGAACAATTGTGAGACTTAGGTAGATGATAATCTTCAACAGCTTTCAACTAGTCTACTAACAAAAACTGAACAAAATTTCGTCAATACCGTAGCAGGTAGGTGCATAAGGGAAGGTTGGTTTCGTGTTTAAAGGAGTTAGTGTCTTAGATCTAAATCCCCTTTATCTGTCTACATGTAGACCTTGTTTCAACTCATTTCATAAAATGTCCAGTTTATTTGTAAAAAAACTGGACAAATGATATCTTTGTACTAATATAAAATTTATGAAAACCACTGATTACATAGCTTTTAGTATAGGTAGACTCCCTCGTGGGTATATTTTCACCTATGCTGACTTTGTTACAGAGGTGAGTAAGAAAGAAGCAGTCATAAAAGCACTTAACCGAATGGCAGTGGCTGGGAAAATATCCAAACTTTCTAAGGGTAAGTACTATAAACCCGAAAACACCCCATTTGGTATTCTTCAACCCAGTCAGTCACAAATAGTAAAAGACCTATTAGAAGAAGACGGTAAAACTATCGGTTACTTAACAGGTTATAGCATTTATAACCAATTAGGGTTAACTACGCAGATAAGTAATACCATACAAATTGGTAAGAATCAAATTAGGTCGGGTTTTAAAAGAGACCGCTACACCATTTCATTTATTAAACAGCCTAACACAATCACGAAAGATAATATCAGGTTGCTTCAAATATTAGATGCCATAAGGTATATAAAAAAAATACCCGATATAACTCTTGAGATGTCTTGCAAACGATTACTGGCTATTTTACAAACCTTATCGGACAAAGAGTTACTTACCCTTGTGCGATTAGCATTGAAGTATCCCCCCGCAACAAGAGCACTGCTAGGAGCGCTGTTAAACCAAATACAACCAACCCAATTGACTGGGCAATTGTTAAAGGGATTAAATCCTGTTTCAAAGTATAAGTTTCCCGGGGTTACCCAGGTTTTGGAAAATTCTGTTAAATGGAACATAGTATGAAATTACATTTAGGCAAAGTATTGTTCAGGCAGGCCATTCAGTTTACTTCTGATCAATTAAGAATACCCGCTATTTATATTGAAAAAGATTATTGGGTAACTTATGCACTGCATACCATCTTCAATAATGCGATAGGAGCAGATACCGTATTTAAAGGTGGAACATCCTTGTCGAAGTGTTATAATATGATAGATCGTTTTTCAGAAGACATTGATTTGGTTGTACTAAGGCGGGAAGGAGAAACGGATAATAAGCTTAAGAGTAAATTAAAAACAATTAGCGAAGTAGTTGCAGAGGTATTGCCCGAAGTAGATGTTCCAGAAGCTACTCGTAAAATGGGGATGAATCGGAAAACAGCACACACTTATGAAAAGGAATTTAAAGGGAGTTACGGACAAGTAAGAGATGTTATTATTTTAGAATCTACCTGGCTTGGATATTTTGAGCCTTATACAACAAGGAGTATTAACTCATTTGTTGGTGATATGATGATTAATAACGGTCAAAGTGAAATAGCTGAATCTTATGGTTTATTACCTTTTGATTTATTGGTTTTGGAGCCCACCAGAACAATCTGTGAAAAGATTATGAGTTTAGTCAGATTCTCTTATTCTATAAGTCCAATTAATGATTTAAAGAAAAAAATCAGACATACGACTTGCATCAACTATTGCAACAAGAAGAGTTCTTGACCTTTCTTCATTCTCCCGCTTTTGAAAATATGTTATTGAAGGTAGCAAAAGATGATGTAGCCAGTTTTAGAAATAATAATCAATGGCTAATCAATCATCCAATAGAGGCTTTGATTTTTAAAGATCTAGTCAATGTTTGGGATCAATTAAAATCAATCTATAATGGAGATTTTAGGAATTTAGTTTACGGAGATCTGCCGAGTGTTGATTTAGTTCTATCTACAATGAAAACTATAAAGAAAAGGCTGGAACAGATAAGTTGGTCTGTCGAGTTATAAAAACGCCCTGTCCGTAGAGTTTAGCGCGGCGCCCCTACGGATTTTCCAATGATGAGGTTCTTCTGACTCCTTATTGAAAAAACCTTCTTGATTTAAAATTTTGATACTTATACAGGTAATTAGTAAACGATTACATCTGGTTTTTAAATTTAAAACGAGTCTGAAGACTCTTGAATATTAAATAATCCGTAGAGACGTTGCACTTAACTCTAAGGACAGATGATCAATTTGCTCCTTCTAATTGATTGATGGTCTTTCTCGCAGCTTCCAATCGAATCTTTTTATTTTTCTCCACCATAATATGGGTCATCCATTTTTCCAGCCGATGATGCACTGGTATTAGTAAGGCTCCGATACTAATCA
>CAMBFY010000272.1 GCA_945865415.1 Sphingobacterium thalpophilum | reverse complement strand
TTTAGTTTCCCCGCTGTAATAACTTCATTTCGACGAATAGCATTGGGTTCGGCCGATTTGATAGAGACTTTATTTTCAAGCCATCCAAGTATGGAAAGGCTTAGAGGCATTGCCGACTTATTAAGTATTGAAAATGAATAGACTGTGCAGGGAAGTCCGGAGTTTTTTTCATCCAGAGGAATGAATGGAGAATACACATTAGCAGTAATTTCTACCGGAAGATCTTTAGCAATGTAACGAATGGTTGCCATTGGATAAGTTGCTTCAAACACAATCTCATCCCAATCTTCAGCAATCATTTTCTTTAAATAGGTTTTACTACCTAATTGAATCTTAAAGGCAAATCCTTGATCCAGCGGACGGATATCTTTGGCAGGCTGAATATAGGCTGAACCATCTCTGGAGCGGACCTTTTTACCAACATGGAGTTCAGTACCCCAATCAACCGCTTTTGGATCAATCCCTTCCTGTTGTGAGTTGAAAATATCCCATAACCACAAACGGCCATCACCACCCAAATAAACTGTGCCGGTATTAATCCCGCCAACAGGCATACCAATGTATTTAAGCTCATTTTTACTCTTGAAATATCTACTAACCGATCCACGCTGAGCCAATGATCTTAGCCATTGTGGATCCAGTTTTTTATCAACAGGGATATTGTGCACAAGTTCCCCAGGCAAAAATGGTCCGGCAACAGCCCTTGCCCTTGAGGCATACATACCTGCAGCAACTATTCCGGAGGTCTTTAAAAATAATCTTCTTTGCATCTTGAAGCTAAAAATTGAAAGGCGATATTCTAATACAAATTAAGTTAATAAGATTCATTTATGAATTAGTTCCTTTCTGAAAAATAGCTTAATTTAATTTTTTAAAAAATGCCAAACCAAATTTCATATATGATTTTTTCTAAACTAAATGTAGTCAGAAATCTGAGTCTTTTTGCCTGCCTGCTTTGCCTTAGTCAATACGCTAATGCCCAGGTATCATTTACCTCAGGCGAACTGAAAATGAGCATCAATAAACAGGGATCTCTGACAGAATTGTCCAATTCAGCCAGCGGAAAAAATTATCTTTCTGCCGACACTCTTTCTGGGCTTATCACATTGGTAAGCAAGTCCATTCGCTTTCAACCCTCATCCATGAGCTATGATAAAACCCAGAAGAAAATGACTCTTGGATATAAAGAAGCAGGTGTAACTATTGATTTGCGGGTTGAAAATAAAAACACTCATCTGATTCTGGAAATTATTAGGGCTGTTCCTGCGATTAAAATCGACGCCGTGATATGGGGACCGATTCCAAACACTATTAGTAAAACTATTGGCGAAATCATTGGCGTAGTTCGCGATGGCGAAATATCCCTTGGAATCCAGGTATTAAACATGAAAACATTGGGTGGTGATTATCCCAGCCTGGAAGGCAGCACCTGGGCAAGGGGTATTGCAGCAGTTCCTTCAAAATGGGGCAGCAAATTGCAAGCCTACTCCATTAACCGGGATCGCGATCGATTTGTGGATGCATGGGGAGGACTTTATAAAAATATGCCGGTAAAAGCATTGAGCGGCGAAACAGTTGTCGGAAGTAAGATTGCCGTTTTTTCTTGTAAGGAAGCTCAAACCTTCGACCGGCTGGAGCAAATTGAAATCGCCGAAAACCTGCCCCATCCAAAAGTTAATGGGGTTTGGTTTAAAAAATCAAATCTGTATGGGAAATCTTATATGATCTCATCCTATGGAGAAAATGATATGGACGAGATGATCGGGTATACCAAACGAGCCGGACTGGTTTCCCTGTATCATGAAGGGCCATTCAAAAGCTGGGGTAAATTTATTTTAAATCCGGAACAATTTCCCAATGGAAAGGCTGGTTTAAAAAACTGTGTGGATAAAGCGCATGCAGCTGGTTTATTTCTGGGGATGCATACACTGACAAATTTCATGAATACCCATGATCCTTATGTTTCGCCTGTGCCTGATAATCGACTTAGTTTCACCGGTACCTCTACGCTAAACGGAAATGTAGATGCTGATCAAAATACGATCGAGGTAATATCTCCTGAGTATTTTAATGATGAAAAAGGAAATAATTTGCATACTGTAAAAATCGGATCTGAATTGATACGCTATAAATCTGTGAGCAATACTGCCCCTTATTTGCTACTAGATTGCCAGCGTGGGGCTTTTGGCACCACAAGATCAGCGCACCAGGCGGGAGATCAGGTTGGGAAATTAATGGACCATTCTTACAATGTGTTCTTTCCTAATCTTGATATGCAAAGAGAAATTGCGACAAATATTGCCAATCTCATGAATGAGACCGGTGTGGATCATCTTGATCTGGATGGGCATGAAGGAGCTCTCGCCTCCGGACAAGGTGATTATGCGCTGGAATTATTTGCAAAAGATATTTATGACCAGGTAAAACACGATTTCATAATCGGTACAAGTCTGAGTAAAACATTTTACTGGCATATCGGATCATACTATAACTGGGGTGAGCCCTGGTATGGTGGCTTTAAAGAAAGCATGCAGCAGTATCGTATCGATAATCAAGGTTTGTTTGACCGGAATTACATGCCGCATATGCTGGGATGGTATCTATTGGCAGAAAATACTACCCTTTCGGAGATGGAATGGATGCTGGCGAGAGCAGCTGGATATAATGCCGGATTTGCGATGGTTGCACGACCTGTAGCTTTGAGAAAAAACAGTCAGACCAATCAATTGCTCGATGCGATCCGTGAGTGGGAAAGCGCCCGCAATGGTAATGCATTCAGCAAAGAGCAGCAAGAGCAGCTAAAAAATCCTAAGAATGAATTCCACCTCGAAAAGCGGGCGGAAGGGAAATGGACCTTGCATCAATATGCGATGTCGCCGGTATTTACCAGAGAAAAGTTTGAACGTCAGCCCGGTGAACCGACACATACCACCTGGAATTTGCAGTACCAATGGAAGGAGCAGCCTTTACAATTCAGGATGCAGATCACAGGCGAAAAGGGTAGCGTGAAAAACATTAAAATGCAAATCGACAATTACATGGAACTCTTATTCCCGGTTGAATTAGCCGCAGGTGAAAGTCTGGTTTCAGATGGTACTGAAACAATCCGGTTTTATGATAAAAATGGGAAACCTAAGGGTTCATTTAAGCTCCAAAATAAGCTTCCTACTGTTTCTGCTGAAGCACATAAGATTCTGATCGATTCAGATTTCAGCGGAGAGGACGCTCCGAAAATTGAGATTCAGTTTAAAGGGCTTTCCAATAGTGAGGACATTCAATTAAATTGATTTTTGGAGGTTCACCGTTAGCGCGCCTGTAGCGCTTGATTTTAACCTAGATTAAATACTGCAAAACCTAATTGGCTATGGAGGGGCACACGCGACACGCATGCAAAGACAACCGACTGCGTTCTTAAACGTTTGTCATTGCGAGTAGGCACGACAAAGCAATCTTATGAAGTTTAGCAGTAATAGTGAGGGGATTGCTTCGCTACGCTCGCAATGACAAGAGGCTACGCTCGCAATGCCAAGACGCTACACTCGCAATAACAAAGCGCTACGCTCTCAATGACAAATTGCAACACACGCGATGACTTGTTCCCTTTCGTGCAAATCCTATATCACAATACTTACAAGGTAAAATCTACAATTTTCTTAAATTCGCTTCACACAACATTTACATTGGCAAAACCCATACTCGTACTAAAATTTGGAACTGCATCCATCACTTCCAGCGATGGGGAG
>CAMBFY010000271.1 GCA_945865415.1 Sphingobacterium thalpophilum | reverse complement strand
GGTGGTTTTACTCAGCAGAATTTCTACGGAAATGGTATTAGTGGTACAAGGAGAGATTTTCCTAGTAACGATATTCAGGTATTGAATGCTGGTACCGGGGTGTTTACTATTGGTGGAACAGAAAATGAGTGGGCTATTAGATCATTCCTTGGTAGAGCAAATATTACTTTGTTCGACAGATATCTGGTAACTGCCACGATTCGTCGTGATGGTTCGTCCAGGTTCGGTGCCAGCAATCGTTATGGAAATTTCCCTTCATTGGCTGTTGGATGGAACGTTGATAAGGAGAATTTCCTTAAGGATTCTAAGTTGATCAGTGGATTGAAAGTGAGAGCAAGCTGGGGTCAGTTGGGTAATCAGGATATAGGTAATTATAGTAATCAAACGGTGGTTTCAACGAATTCCCGCTATTTCTTCGGTGCCGACCAACTTGCTCCCGCAGCTGTTGTTAATAATTTGGGCAATCCAAATCTTCGTTGGGAAAAAACTACTCAGTCTAACATCGGGGTGGATTTAAGCTTCCTTCAAAATAAAATATACTTCACTGCCGATTATTGGATTAAAGACACGGACGGAATTTTGGTTCGTACACCAATATCAACAGTTACCGGATTTGGACGTGATTCCGGACCATTCCAGAATGCCGCTCAACTGGAGAATAAAGGTATGGAGTTCTTGTTAGGGTATAGAGGAGGCACTGGCGAGTTAAAATATGGAATTTCAGGAAACTTATCCAATGTGCAAAATAAAGTGATCTCTCTGGGAACAGGTACCAGCATTATCAATTTAGTTGAGAATGTGTACTATTCTGGAACTTATACCCGCACATTACCAGGATCAGCAATGTCTCACTTCTTTGGCCATATCAATGATGGTATTTTCCAGACTCAGGCAGAAATCAATGCACATCCTACTCAGGTTGGAGCTAAGCCAGGCGACAGAAGATTCAGGGATATTAATGGTGATGGTAAGGTTGATGCCAATGACAGAACCAATATTGGTGATCCATGGCCTGATTTCGATTATGGTTTTGCTGCTGATGCTAGCTGGAAAGGATTTGATATCAATATGAGTTTTTACGGAACAAGTGGTAAGCAGTTATATGATTCTCAGGGTGTTTATCTTGAAACTATGCAGGGCGAGTGGAACAATAAAACCACTGTTCTAAATCGTTGGAAAGGCCCCGGTACTTCTAACACACTTCCACGTGCTGTGCGTGGCGATACCAATCAAAACAATCGTAGTCAGTCGGACTATGTTTTGGATGCAGATTTCTTACGAATGCAGAATTTCCAGATTGGATATACACTTCCTCAAAGTCTGATTAAAAGAGTAGGTGCCAGGAATGCGAGAATTTATTTTAACGGACAAAACTTATTTACTATTACTAAGTACCCTAACTACAATGCGGATACTTTGGGTGGAGTAGGTTTCAATGATGACTCAATGAGTCCACTAGCTTTTGGGGTAGATACTGGTTCAACTCCCATTCCTAGCGTCTATTCATTCGGAGTTAATTTAACTTTCTAATTATTTAGATCGTAGAATTATCTAGTTAAACAGGTCATTAAGAAATTTAAAATATAAAAAAATGAAAAATCTAAAATTAGGTATATCAACCATGTTAATGCTGTTGTTATTTACAGGTTGTAAGAAGGAGTTTTTAGAAAAGTCACCACCGGATGCATTAACTGAAGCAGGTTTTTATAACTCGGCTGAACGCGCCCAATTGGGAGTTAATGCAATATATGTTTCACTTCAAAGCGCCTGGAGTATTAATCTTCAGCGAATTTATGATGTGCCATCCGGGGAAGTTTTACTTTCAAATACAGTTCCTTTGGAGTATAATAATTTCACTTACTTTCCAGCGCTGAATCAGATTCATGACACCTGGAGAGGGTTGTATGAAGGAGTTTACAGGTCAAATCTTGCCATTGCGAATATTCCTGGAATTAATATGACAGAGTCATTAAAGAATCAATATGTAGGAGAAGCTAAATTTTTGAGAGCTCTTTTTTACTTTGACCTCGTTAATTTATTCGGAGCAGTTCCATTGATTACACAACCTTTACCGGATACTGATGCATCTCTGATTGCAAGAACTCCGGCAGCTGATGTGTATAAAGTTATAATTGCTGATTTACTTGCGGCAGAAACAGGTTTGCCTGTATCTCATAGTGGCAATAGTTTGGGAAGAGTAACAAAGGGTGCTGCTCAGGCTTTGCTTGGAAAGGTTTATCTGTATAATAAGGATTATGCGAACGCTGAAAAGTATTTTTTACTGGTTATGAATTCCGGAAGATATAGCTTGATGGATAATTTCCAGGAAGTTTGGCACCGTAGTTTCGAAAATAATAAGGAGTCTATTTTTGAGGTTCAGTTCGCAGATATTGGTGGCAGCGGTTCAAATGGTCGGAACGGAAGTTATCTTCCTGCCGTAAATGGTGCAACTGGTTCAGGATTGGCAACTAAAAGAGCATTTGATGCATTTGATCCTGCTGATCCACGACGTGGTATGTCAATATTTAAGGCAGGTGATTCTTTCGCTCCAAACGTAAGCGCTGCTCTTTCTATTTTTAGTCCTGTTTGGTCAGCAACAGGTTATGCAGTGAAAAAAGGTATGTGGCCTATTATGTATGTAAATTCCAATGGTATCAACTACCCTATTATTCGTTATGCCGATGTATTATTGATGTATGCAGAAGCAGCAAATGAACTGAGCAAATTAACCGAAGCAAGAGCTGCAGTTAATCAGGTTCGTGCCCGGCCATCTGTCAATATGCCTGCATTAACTGTTGCGAATACGGGTTCAAAAGCTGCCATGTTTACCGCGATCAATAAGGAAAGACAAGTGGAATTGATGTTTGAATTTATTCGTTTCAATGATTTGAGAAGATGGGGATTAGCAGTGCAGGAATTAGGTCCTTTAGGATATACTGCCAAGCATGCTTTGTTTCCAATACCTCAGCTTGAAATGGATATTAATCCTAAACTGACCCAAAATACAAATTGGTAATCAGATTTTTTTAGTAATAACTTCTAATTTTTAAAGTATAGAAGGGATACTGTGAATTTATTTCGCAGTATCCCTTATTTTAACATTAAATAGTTGGTAACCTATCAATAGGTCCGTACTGAATTATGGTGTTTTTTGCCTGATTCAAATAATTGCACAGCATAATTGTTTGTTTTCCATTTCTTGAACAGAAAATAGACGAAACATTTCTTTGGTATGAAGAGCAATCTCTCAAGTATGAGTTTGTGTTCAAATAAAAATAGCAATTACCTCTTTTTTGAGTCTAATAAAAAAAATACATGAAGCGCAGGGATTTGATAAAATGCTTAACGATTCTACCCATAGCTGAATTTTCTCCGTTTAAATACCAGGGAAATTCAATTTTTGATGAATTTGGAGGCTTATTCAGTACTGCTACACTTGAATCCATAGATTCTGATTTGCATAATAAGGCCTTTGTGATGGATGGACATATCCACATGATGACCAGACAACTATTGCAGGGATTAGACATAGGAGATCGTTATGCTGACGGGCATGTAGATCTGCCAAGAGCTAAAGATGGAGGGCTTGATGCCATGTTTTTTTCCTGTTATACGCCGGAACCTTATTATCCCGATCGTCTTGAAGTCAAAAACACATTTCGGGTTGTAGAATTAGCTCTTGCTCAGATAAAAAAGAATAATCATCTGATAGAACTGGCATATACTGCTTCAGATATTGTTAGAATAAACCGCAAAGGGAAAATGGCAGCTTTTCT
>CAMBFY010000270.1 GCA_945865415.1 Sphingobacterium thalpophilum | reverse complement strand
AAAACTATCTGATCTATAGTTATTCAATCTTCCCATATTGTTTGTTGAAAAAGTTAAATTTTTAGTGATATTATAATCAAGGTTAATGTCAGCATTTACGTTAAAGCTTCTAGCCCCTGAGGTATTGTATTGTAAGGTATGTAAAAAGTTATCACGATCTCTTCCATACCAAGTTCCAAATCTTGGATCAATCGGACTTCCAGTCCCATCATAAGCCGCATCGAAAGGTAAATTTACATAGGCGTTATACAAAGTTCCTGTCGGATTGTACGCGTCTTGATTAAAAACACCATTCAATAAAACGCCCAATTTTAATTTATCAGAAAGTTTTTGAGTTAAATTAGAACGGAAGTTATAGCCTGTTTTACTATCCACAACTAGAGTTCCCTCTTCTTTATAATAGTTCCCAGAAACATAGAACTGCGTTTTTTCACTACCTCCAGAAGCTGAAAGTTGATGGCTATTAACCATACCTTGACGGAATGCTAAATCCCACCAGTCTGTGTCGTTATTTTTACGCTCAGGAGTTAAACCAGAATAAAACTTTGATTGATAATCATAAAGCTCAGTTGTATTCATGAGTTTAAAATTACCTGTATTAGGATTACTTAAACCAACACTGGTGTTAAAATCCATTACAGTAGTTCCAGCTTTTCCGGTTTTAGTAGTAATAATAATTACACCATTGGCAGCTCTAGAACCGTACAAACCAGTTGCAGCAGCATCCTTCAAAATAGTAATAGTTTCAATATCTGTTGGATTGTAAGTACCACCAATATTTCCATCAACTACTATTAGCGGACTAGTACTTGCATTGATACTACCAGCACCTCTAATTACAATGGTTGAACCAGAAGTTGGTGAACCAGAAGCAGTTGATACTAATACCCCTGCAGCTTTACCTTGTAGTAAGCTAGATACTTCGTTCGAAGTAACATCTCTTAATTTTTCACCACTTACCACAGAAACAGAACTTGAAATCTGCTCAAGCTTTTTAGATGAATAACCTACTACAACTACTTCACCCAATCCTGTTGAGCTAGATTTCATGGTAATATCAATCTGATTTGAATTACCTACAACTCTTTCTATTGTCTCATAGCCGATATAAGTAATCTGCAGCACATCAGTTGAAGATGCCATAATCTTAAACTTTCCATCAACATCAGTTGATGTACCAATATTGGTGTTTTTGATTTTAATCGAAACTCCAACAAGGCTTTCTTTTGATTCGTCCTTAATCGTACCAGAAACTTGGCGATTGGTTTGCGCAAAAACATCCGCTCCATTGAAAAATAGCAATGTTAACAGCAGAAGCAATTTAAATACTCTAAGCATTCTCACCGAAGAAAGAATTTTGCTTTTAAAAGTACTTTTAAACACATTTTGTGTGTACATGTTCGTCATAATTTGTCTGTTTTAATAAACGATAACCCTTATCTTATTGGGAATTTAAAACGTGAAGCTAACACAGTTGATCCAAAAAAAAGAACTTTTTTCTAGTAAATTATTACGCAAACGTTTGATTTAAATATCTTATCCATAAAAAATAAATAATGATTGTATGAAGAAAAATAATCGTCTCAAAAAATAAAAGGCACTTTGGGAACCTTAATTGATCTAAATTTTAATTCAAAATATCGGATTTTTAAAATATAAAACCCAAAAAGTAAAAATTAGCTTGATAAAATAATATACAATTACAATTAGATTGCCGGTAAAATCAAACTTACCTAATTATAGATTTTAGGCAGAAGTTTTCGATTACAAAAAAAGCCCCTGCTTTACACAAGGGCCGAAATATATTAAATAGGAAGAAAAGCTTTAGAATCCACTATCATCTAATGCAAACACATTTTTACGCGACTTCCATTTACCTCTTGTAAAATCTGGAAACTCCTGGGGTTTATTTCCTTCCTTCAAAGATTTTGTTGAGAGGGGTAAAATAACACTCATAGTAACCGAATCATACACATCAATTGGTGGCGTTTTCTTTTGTTTAACAGCCTCAATAAAACCATTGAACACAAACCAATCCATCCCACCATGACCAGCACCTAAAGCCTTTTTTTCATATTTTTTCCAAAGAGGATGATCGTATTTATCAAACCAGGTCTTAGCCTCATCCCAAGCATGAGCCTTGCTAACTCCTTCCACATGAATTGATCTATTTAAATCCATCCAAAGTCCTTTTGTACCCTGTACCCTAAAGCCTAATGAATATGGTCTTGGCAAATGAGTATCGTGCGTAAGCATAACGGTTTCACCATTTGCACAATTCATCATTGTTTGAGTAATATCTCCATTCTTATAATTAATAAGAGCATTCGGGTGACCCGGAGATTCCTTTTCTACATAAGCTGCCAAACCTCTTGCTTTTGAACTAAAAGAAACCAAATTTGTAAAACGATTGCCTCGATTAATGTCGAAATACTGCATTACAGGTCCAGCACCATGGGTAGGATATAAATCACCATCCTGATCTATATTAAATTGGGTACGCCACTGAGCTTCACTCAATGCATTTGGCCCAAACTCCACACCACCACCATAAATTTGTTTACCATTATTAAAAAATACGTTTCTAAGATCATGTTGATAGCCTCCTTCTGCATGAAGCATTTCCCCAAATACACCCTGACGAACCATATTTAATACAGCCAAAACATCTCTGCGATAGCAAACATTTTCTAATGTGCTATACTTCATGCCAGTTTTTTCACTTGTATTTACAATATCCCAATGCTCCTTAACAGACAAACCAGCTATAACTTCACAGCCAACATGTTTTCCAGCAAGCATAGAATCAACTGCCTGAATATGATGAAATTGCCATGGAGTTGCAATGATTACCGCATCTATATCTTTATGCTCAAGTAGCTTTTTATAAGCATCAAGACCACCAGTGTATTCTTTAGCCGGAGTTCTGCCTTTTTTTGAGATAGCGGAACGACAAATATTTAAAGAACGTTCTTGGATGTCGCAAATCGCAACAATTTCTGTATCTTCCCTTAAAAGTGCCGCAGAAATATGACTCATTCCTCTTGCTCCAACGCCAATGTAACCAAGTCTAACTTTTCCTTCAGATTTTGCAAATAGGGTACCTGAGGGAAGTATAGTAAAGCCTGCGCCAGCAATTACTCCGGTTTTGATAAACTCTTTTCTATTCATACTATTGATTAATTGAAAATGGATTAATTGATTTGATTAAACTAAAATTTACTTAATTGAAGCTACTATTAAAATTCATCAACTTTACGAAGTTAGTAAACCAAAATGAACACAAACGTTTGTTAAAAGCGCTTTAAAGCGTCTAATTTCATATTCTATTTTATATTCCTAATTTAGTTACACAATAAATTTGCGATGAATAAAAAACCAACAACCATAAAAGAAATTGCACGTTTACTTAATATTTCCACTTCTACAGTTTCTAGGGCACTCCATGATCATTCAAGTATTGGAATTACCACCCGCTTAAAAATTAAAAATTTAGCGGTAGAATTGAACTATGAGCCCAATCAAACAGCTATTTTTTTACAAAAAGGTAAAACAAAAACTATAGGCGTTATTCTACCCGAACTTTCGGAAGATTTTTTCGCAACTGCGGTTAACGCAATAGAAGATATTGCAAATGAAAAGAATTATACTGTTTTATTTGCTCAATCACATGATGATGAAGAAAGGGAAAAACAATTAGTCGAAAAAATGAAAAACCATCGTGTTGATGGACTATTAATTTCGGTTGCGAAAAATACAAGTTCCTATGAACATTTTGATTTA
>CAMBFY010000269.1 GCA_945865415.1 Sphingobacterium thalpophilum | reverse complement strand
TTGGATCTCTTTTTTAGAATTTTACTAAGGTCACTACCATTATTTAACTGTTTTATAAATACAAATCCTAAAATGGCGCCACCAATATGTGCAATACTACCACCAGGATTTCCTCCACCCATCCCAATGATATCAAGGGCGAAATAGGCAATAGCCAGATATTTTAAACGAACTGCTCCAAAAAGCAGTAGTCGTATGGTATAATCAGGTACTAATGTTGCTGTTCCGATAACAATAGCCATAACACTGGCAGAGGATCCTAACAGGAAAGATTTTTGAGAAAGGTCACTAAAAGCTGGCAGAGTATTATATGCTAAAAGGTATAATAAGGCTCCTGCAATTCCACCTGCCACATAAGTAAAGATGAACTGGCGTTTATTCAGAAAATCCATAAAGATCATTCCCATCCAATATAACCAGAGCAGATTGAATAGTACGTGGAAAACCTCCCGTTGCAGGAACATATAAGTGATAATGGTCCAGGGTTTATAAGCAAGAATTTCCAGGTTTGCGGGCATGGATAACTGCCTGACAAGCCAGCTGGCAACAGAAGTGTTTGTCTTAAATAGAAATTCTGCAACTGCGATCAGACCAGTTATCAGAAATACAAGAATATTTATCCCGATGAATAAATAAAGCGGATTCCCTGAGCGGAAGGCTTTTGAATATAGTTCGTTCAATAAATTCTTATTCATAAAAAGTTATCGTGGTGTTTTAGATGCCACATTTTCACTAAGATAAAACCAAAAAGGGCTCCTCCCAAATGTGCAAAGTGTGCTACTGAATCGCCTGAGAATTGCTTAACTCCCAGGAATAACTCCAGCAATACATAAACCGGAATGATGTATTTCGCTTTCACAGGTACAGGAATGAACATGATGAATAGTTCAGCATTTGGGAAAAGCATACCAAAAGCGATCAGGAGCCCAAAAATTGCACCCGATGCTCCAACCATAGGAGTGAGATATATACCCAAAAGCGTGGATGCCTGATCTTTCGAAATCAGATCGGGATTAAAAGAAATGGTTCTCTTTAGTGAGTCTACCATAAAATTACCATTATTAACGGCACTTCCGGTGATGCTGTAAACCTCAAAACTTTGTACCAGCAATTGGAGAGCCAGAGCACCCAAACCTGTGATCAGATAAAAATTCAGAAATCTTTTAGAGCCCATTATGAACTCGATCGAAGATCCAAATGTGTAGAGGGCGAACATATTGAACATGATATGAAACAAGGAAGAATAATCATGCATGAACATGTAGGTAATTACTTGCCAGATCCTGAAGTCAGGACTATCGAAGTAATGAACTCCCAAAACCTGAGTCATCATTGGGCCACCAAACATAAGTGTGGCTATGTAAAAAATTACATTGATGATCAGCAGGTTTTTTACTACCGTTGGGATATTTGCAAATGGGGAAAGCCTTTCATTCATAAGGTAATATTTAATATTATTTTTCAAATCTTTGAAGTAATTCTTCAAGTGTAAAGGTGCTGATTACAGGTTTTCCACTGATGGAAGTATTTGGCATTTCACATGCAAATAGTTCATCTATAAGCAAGTTCATTTCATCTGTTGATAAAGCAAGACCTGATTTAATGGAGGTATTACGTGCTAATGCTCGAGCCAGACTATCGCGTTTATTTAGTTTTAAATTGCTTTGGTTATTCTTATAACCTTCGATTAATTGTTCCATCATTTCAACTTCATTAATTTTTGTGCCTATGTCTGCAGGAATACCATCTATGATAAAGGTGTTTTTCCCAAATGTGCGGATCTGAAATCCAAGGGCGTGAATATCTGGTAAAAGGTCTTTCACCAGCTCAAAATCGCTCGTATTCAGTGTAACAGTTTGTGGAAACAGACTTTGCTGGCAAGCACCCTGACGATTCTCAAGATGTTGAAGATATCGTTCATACAAGATCCGTTCATGTGCTGCCTGTTGATCGATCAACATAAATCCCGACTTGATTTGAGAAATTATAAAACGGTTATGCAGTTGAAAGATTTGCTTGCCAAAAATCTGTAGTACTTGCTTATCAATTTCAACAGGGCGGTTTCCTTCCAGCTCCATTCCACTTTGCCTCGCCTGCTCGGGATGAACTATTTCATACAAAGACCCCCAGTTTTTGTCAATGGTCTGCCTTTCCTGCCCAGCATTTCTAAGAAATGGAATTTCCCGTTCTATTCTTCCCGGATTAAATGGGTTGAAATCAGGGTTGAAAGCGATCGAGGGAGGTATGATATCTTCTTGAGCTTTGATGGTGATCATTTGGCCGAAAGCGGTTTCTTGATTGAAGTCAAGCGTCGGGCTGATATTATACTTACCCAACGACCGCTTTACTGCAGAACGAATGATAGCATAAATTGCTTTTTCATCCTGATATTTGATTTCTGTTTTTGTCGGATGTACGTTGATATCGATTTTAGCCGGGTCGATGTCAATAAATAAAACATACAAAGGAAAGCTATCTGAACTTAAAACCTCTTCAAATGCATTCATTACCGCATGATTCAAATATGGATCTTTGATGAAGCGGTTGTTTACAAAGAAAAATTGCTCACCTCTGGTCTTTTTAGCGAATTCCGGTTTTCCAATATACCCTTTAAGGTCTATAATCGATGTTTTTTCTTCAACCGGCACCAGTTTTTGATTGTAGGTATTCCCAAAAAGGTGGATGATCCGTTGTTTCAGGCTTCCTTTTGGCAAATGAAAAACCTCATTCCCATCGTGATTTAACGTAAAAAATACTTCGGGGTTTGCCAGAGCAACACGCTGAAAATCATCATTAATATGACGCATTTCTACGGAATTACCTTTCAGAAAATTACGTCTTGCCGGTGTATTATAAAATAAATTTTTTACGCTGATACTGGTTCCCGGGGGACAAGAATCAGGTTCCTGACTGATAATTTCTGATCCTTCAATCCGGATGCAAGTTCCCAATTCATCCTCATGACGTTGGGTTTTTAATTCTACCTGTGCTATTGCTGCAATTGAGGCCATGGCTTCACCTCTGAAACCCATAGTTCGAATGGCAAAAAGATCTTCTGCTTTTCTGATCTTGGAAGTTGCATGGCGTTCAAAACACATGCGTGCATCGGTCAGACTCATTCCACATCCATTATCAATGACCTGGATAAGTGATTTTCCGGCATCCCTGATCAGAACTTGAATCTTATCCGCACCCGAATCAATAGCGTTTTCAATGAGTTCCTTTAATGCCGAGGCCGGTCTTTGAACCACTTCTCCAGCTGCGATCTGGTTGGCAACTGAATCAGGTAAAAGCTGTATTATATCAGACAAGTTAATTTAGTTTATTTGTATTAAAAAGCTTTCTATGCCTTTTTCTCAAAGTATTTAATTGAAAGAAACACTGGTAAAATAACAGAAATCTTTCAGGCTTCCGAATAAAATGTGTTTTCTAATTCAAAGATAAGGTGTTTTAATGTTAAGGGGAGTATAATGTGAATAAAGGGAGAATAGAATGATATAAAATGCCTAGCTATTGAATAAATGGATTATCCTGAATAGAGTAATGATAGTCGAGGAATACAGAATTACATCTTACTGAACTTTTTAACCCCGTTTTTTTCAGGCTTTACAGTACGTGTATAAGCATTGATCGCTTTCAAATCTTCAGTTTTCATATTTCTGTACGTTGCCTAGGGTATCACTTATCATGAGCGGGTTTATAGGTACTATTAGTAAATGAATTGAAGCGATTAACAAACATTTTTCCTGTGTAATGGCAATTCTGTTATCGGGATCAAGGATGAA
>CAMBFY010000268.1 GCA_945865415.1 Sphingobacterium thalpophilum | reverse complement strand
GCAGTGCTGTAGGGATAATCATTATCCTCAACATTCCGTATAATCTTGTTCATCGTTTCTATAACAATAAGTGGATATTCACCAACCGATGTCTCACCACTTAGCATCACCGCATCGGCTCCGTCTAACACTGAGTTCGCCACATCATTGACCTCGGCACGGGTAGGACGGGGCGAGGTGATCATACTTTCGAGCATTTGGGTAGCCACGATTACTGGTTTTGAAGCTGCGCGACACTTTCTGGCGATCATCTTCTGCAATAATGGAACCTGTTCCATTGGCATCTCTACACCAAGATCACCCCGTGCCACCATAACCCCATCTGTAGCTTCAATAATTTCATCAATATTGTCAACCGCTTCCGGCTTCTCAATCTTAGCAATTACCCTGGCAGTTTTATCGCTTCTGGCAATAATTCTTTTTAATTCAATAATATCATCAGCCGAACGGACAAACGAAAGTCCGATCCATTCTACATCATTATTGAGTGCAAACTCAAGGTTTGCCAAATCTTCCTCCGTTAAACTAGGGATCGAAACTTTGGTATTCGGCAGATTGACGCCTTTACGGGAAGTAAGGATTCCGCCATAAACCACCTCACAATGAACAGAATCCTTATTATTGGTACTTAAAACACGCATCTGAATCTTTCCATCATCCAACAGGATAATTTCTCCGGAGCGGACATCACTCGGAAAACTCTGATAGGTAATATAAATCTGTTTATCATCTCCAATCAATTCCCTGGTGGTAATTTCAATCTTATGACCGCTGACCAGATTAATGCCTCCATCCTTTACTAAACCAATCCGAATCTTCGGACCTTGTAAGTCGGCTAAGATTCCAACATTGGTTTTATATTTTTTATTTATATCTCGAATAATGTCGATCACCTCTTGATGATCTTCAGTCTTACCATGAGAAAAATTTAACCTGCAAACATCTACACCAGCCTTGATCATGTTCAGTAATACTTCCTTCTTGGAGGAAGCAGGGCCTAATGTGGCTACAATTTTAGTTCTGTTATGAACCGTCTTCATCTGTTCTTATTTAATTTAAAACTTATTTGGCAGTAAAGTGTACTAAATACACCATCCTAAAGGGCTAAAATATGAGATTTTCTTTGGATTTCAATTTTTTGGGATCAACTTCTACGGCAACGAGTACCTCAGGAATTTTATTCAGACCGTAAATTATTCTTTTTAGGTCATCTGAATGAATATAATTTTGGATTAATAAAAAGAAATCTACCTTTTTCATTTCGGGCACCAAAAAACCTTCCGTACCTTTATTTGCGAGGATATACAATTTTGTTTCTGATTCCGGCAACAGATAAAAATATCTGCTGAAATAAAATGTATCTTCATTTGTATTGAATGGGAGCTCCAGATCGGCTATTTTAGAAAAATCTGTGCCGAGTTGTTTGTTGGTTTTAAAACAAAACATATAGTCTTTGAGTTGTGTAGTAATGGCTACCAGCACAAAATCAAGGTCAAGTTCAAATTTTAATGTAGTTTTATTCAAGGAGTAATTTCAATATATAAAACAAATGTAACACGCTTTATCCTTTAAAATGTGGCTTCTTAAAAAAAGCTTAAAACAAAAAGGTTTGAAAATTGCGAGAATTTATTTTTCTTTGCACAGAAATATTAAACAATTAAATCAAAAAACCATGTCTGATATCGCTTCAAGAGTTAAAGCAATTATCGTTGAAAAATTAGGTGTAGATGAAAGTGAAGTTACACCAGAGGCATCTTTCACTAATGATCTTGGTGCCGATTCATTAGACACCGTGGAATTAATCATGGAGTTTGAAAAAGAGTTTAACGTGGCCATCCCTGATGACCAAGCTGAAACTATCGGTACTGTAGGTCAAGCTATCGCATATTTAGAAAAGAGCGTAAAGTAATTTTACGATATCCTTACTATAAATGGAGCTTAAAAGAGTTGTTGTTACGGGACTAGGTGCGCTTACTCCAATCGGTAATTCTATTCCCGAATTCTGGGATAGTTTGATCAATGGAGTAAGCGGCGCTGCTCCTATAACGCATTACGATCCTGAAAAATTTCGCACAAAATTCGCCTGTGAACTTAAAAACTTCAATCCTGAGGATTTCCTGGAAAAAAAGGAAGCTCGTAAACTCGACCCATTTGTTCACTATGCAATTGCTGCTTCTGACGAAGCAATCAAAGATGCCGGATTAGACTTCCCTAACCTAGATACAAATCGTATTGGTGTAATCTGGGGCTCTGGAATTGGCGGTCTGAAAACATTTACAGATGAAGTTGTAAACTTTGCACAGGGAGACGGAACCCCGCGCTTCAATCCCTTTTTCATCCCGAAAATGATTTTGGATATTGCTCCTGGTCATATCTCTATCAGGCATGGCTTGCGCGGCCCGAATTTTTCTACAGTTTCTGCTTGTGCATCTTCAACAAACGCCCTGATCGACGCTTTCAATTATATTCGATTGAATATGGCTGATATAATCGTTTCTGGTGGTTCTGAAGCAATAATTAATGAAGCAGGCATGGGTGGTTTCAATGCAATGCATGCCCTGTCTACCCGAAACGATGATCCTCAAACAGCATCCCGCCCTTTTGACAAAGACCGTGATGGATTTGTAGCCGGAGAAGGTGCAGGAAGTATCGTTCTTGAAGAACTTGAACATGCGAAAGCCAGAGGAGCTAAAATTTATGCCGAACTGGTTGGAGGTGGCATGAGTGCTGATGCAAATCACATTACAGCACCACATCCTGAAGGTCTCGGTGCTAAACTTGTCATGACCAATGCATTAAGAGATGCAGGTATTTCAACTTCCGACATTGATTATATCAATGTTCATGGAACTTCGACTCCGCTTGGAGATATCAGCGAAGTAAAAGCAATACTTGACTTGTTTAAAGAAGATGCTTTTAAACTGAATATCAGTTCAACAAAATCAATGACAGGACATCTTCTTGGTGCCGCTGGAGCTATTGAAGCAATCGCTGTTATACTTGCAGTCAAAAATGATATTATTCCCCCAACGATCAACCATTTTACAGACGATCCCGGTTTTGATACTCGATTAAATTTCACATTTAATAAAGCTCAAAAACGAATTGTAAATGCTGCTTTGAGTAATACATTTGGCTTTGGAGGGCATAATGCTTCTGTAATTTTCAAAAAATACAAAGCCTGATTTTGATATCCAATATTCCTGTTCTATTAAAACCTGTCTATTTTTTTCTTATCATTAGAATTGTTGGTCATTAATGCCATTTTCCAGGATTTATAAACTTTACTTTGCTCCACATCGCATTTACATACGGTCCTTAAAAAATCTTTTAGGTTTTATTCCGGGGAATCTGAGGCTATATCGCATGGCATTCAGACATCGTTCTGTTGCCGTTGAAGTAAAAAATGGCACAAAAAACAGTAATGAACGTTTGGAATTTCTTGGAGATGCAATACTGGGCTCAGTAATAGCTGAGATTCTATTCAAAATGTACCCATACAAAGATGAAGGCTTTCTAACTGAAATGCGCTCAAAGATTGTCAGCAGGGCAAATCTCAATCAGCTTGCCAAGAAACTCGGTCTTGATGAGCATATTGAGTATGATAATAGAATAATTGGCCATAATAATAAACAGGGTTCATTATTAGGTGATACTTTCGAGGCTATGGTTGGAGCGGTTTACATGGATAAAGGGTATAATTTCACTCGTAATTTCCTAATAAGCAGGATTATAAAGCCACATATCGATATTCATACCCTTGAACTTACTGAAACAAATTTCAAGAGTAAATTAATTGAATGGTGCCAGCATCATGGAAAAGACATAAGCTTTGAAGTGATTGCCA
>CAMBFY010000267.1 GCA_945865415.1 Sphingobacterium thalpophilum | reverse complement strand
AAAGCAGTAGTTACTCGGCATTACTACAAGTTAACAAAGCAAATGTCAATCAATTGGAACTGGCATGGTCTTTCCGTTTTAAAGACGCTTTACCGGGTGCCCGAACTTCGAGAATTCAGGCAAATCCCATTGTTATTGCAGGCATCATGTATATTCCATCTGGTAGGAACAGAATTTATGCTTTAAATGCAAGTACCGGTGAACAAGTATGGTCTTTTGACCCGTTTAATGGAGCTCTGGGTGGAGGTGTTAGTCGTGGCGTAACTTATTGGGAGAATGGAAACGATAAAAGAATCCTTTTTACAGCGGGTAGTGATCTCTATTCTCTGGATGCGTTAAGCGGAAAATTAATACCCGATTTTGGAATAAACGGCAAAGTGAATCTGAATACAGGTATGCGCGGAGATCCCGATAAAATAAACGTTGTTCCCACCTCACCTGGAATTGTTTATAAAGATTTATATATCCTGGGCACTGCAGTTTCAGAATTATATGGCGCAGAACCAGGATATCAAAGGGCCTATAACATCAGAACAGGTAAACTGGTATGGACATTCCATACTATCCCTCATCCTGGTGAATTTGGTTATGAAACCTGGCCAAAAGAAGCCTGGAAATATGCTGGTGGCGTCAATAACTGGGCTGGAATGAGTCTTGATGAAAAAAGAGGAATGGTATTTCTAGCATTGGGGTCCCCCACCTATGATTTTTACGGTGGAGACCGAAAAGGGCAGAACTTATTTGGGAACAGTGTGCTGGCTCTTGACGCACAAACCGGAAAATATATCTGGCATTATCAAACCATTCATCATGATCTGTGGGACTATGACCTGCCTGCACCTCCTAATCTGGTTAGCGTTGTTCATGACGGAAAAAGAATAGATGCAGTAGCTCAAACTTCTAAAATTGGTTTTCTTTATTTACTGAACAGAGAAACTGGTGAACCATTATTTCCAATTGAAGAGCGACCAGTACCTGCTTCAGATGTACCCGGAGAAGAAACTTGGCCTACACAGCCTTTTCCATTAAAGCCAAAGCCTTATGCCAGGCAGCATATTTCATTGGATGACCTAAGCAATTATTCCAGGGAATCTAATGATGAACTTGTAAAAAGATTTAAATCTATTAGATATGAAGGGCTTTTTACACCGCCATCTCCTAGAGGAAATGTCAATCTCCCAGGAACAAGCGGAGGCTCAAGTTGGGGTGGAGGTGCATTTGATCCGTCTAGCGGAATCATTTATGTCAGGGCTACAAACACTCCCGGTGTGAGCCTTATAAAAAAAATGGAGTCTGGAAATGAATCCGATACCCCTTTTAACCAGGGGAAAGCGCTCTATACTACGTATTGTCAGGCTTGTCATGGTGCAGACAAGAAAGGAGATTCTGATTACCCATCTTTACTTGGACTTCAAAGCAGGATGAATGAGGAAGATGTTTTAGGTAAAATCAGGGTTGGAGCCGGCAAGATGCCCTCATTTGCAAGCATCATTGCTGGTAAAGAAGAAGCGATTATATCTTTTCTGTTTGACAAGGAGACCAGGTCTGCAAGAGAAACGAATTTTTTGAAAGAAATAGCAAAAAGCGAATCGGCAAATAAGGATGCGGGTAAGTTTAAAATGGAAGCCCCGGTCAGGTACCTTGATATATTATCTAATGGTAAATTCCGTGATTCTGAGGGGCGATTTGGAATTAAACCTCCTTGGGCAACTTTAAATGCTATTGATCTGAATACTGGCGAATATGCTTGGTCAATCCCTTTAGGTAATTATCCTAAATTACAGCAAAAAGGGGAACCAGAAACAGGTGCTGAAGGGAATACAGGACCAATCGTAACTGCAGGTGGATTGCTCTTTATCGGAGCCAATATGGGCGGCACGGATTTTAGGTTCAGGGCTTATGATAAAGATTCAGGAAAATTATTATGGGATACTCCAATTCCCGGAAGTACCACTTCGAATGCATCAACTTTTAAGAGGGGTAAAAAACAATATATTGCTGTGTCTGTTGCAGGTGATGCTGAGAATCCGGGAGGATATGTCATGGTTTTTGCCCTACCTGATAGTAAGTAAAATTATATCCATCGTTCAATTTTAGAGTTCTAAATTTAACCGACTATTTTCTTAATTTACTAGAAAATTAAACCTAAACCTATGAAAAAAATCCTTCGTGAACAGGCAAAAAAATTCGCTTTCAATTATTCAGATACTCCCTTAATTCATGTTGTTCCGGGTGAAGAATTTGAAATTGAAACCTGGGATGCGGGTATTGGATTTTTTAAAAGTTCGGCAGATAAAGCTATTCCCGCAAATCGTCCGGGTTTTGATCGGACACCTCCGCTGGTAAACCCAATAGCCGGACCGATATTTATTGATGGGCTCGACCGTGGTGATACACTTGTTGTTAAAATTCATCAAATTGAGGTTGAAAAAACTTCCTGGATTGCTGTAGGTCCAAACCGTGGACCACTGGGTGATTCCTCACGCTGGAACGAAATCTCCGGCGAATACAGTACGATGGTTTTTGACCATAGTCCGGGTCCGAGTGGTACTACAGTTGATGGAACTCTTCATTTTAATGACAGAATCTCCTGGCCTATTACCCCTTTTATCGGTACTTTGGGTGTAGCGCCCGACCGGGATGTGGCTAACAGTTTGGATGGGCAGGGCGACTGGGGTGGAAATCTTGATATTAGTGATTTCAAACCAGGGAATAAGATTTTTCTTCCTGTTTATCATCCCGGTGGACTTTTCTATCTGGGGGATGTACATGCCAGTCAGGGCGATACAGAATTCACCGGAACTGCAGCAGAAACGCAGGCAACAGTCCGGCTTTCATTTGAGGTGATCAAGGGTAAAAGATTTCCTAGCATTAGAATTGAAACACCTGATTCTATTATTGCGGTTCATGCCTTCAGACCGCTTGAAGATGCTGTCCATCAGGCAACAGTTTATATGATGGATTGGCTGGTCAGTACTTGTGGTTTTACCCAGGTGGAGGCTTATTGTTTTGTCAGTACCTGCCCTGATTTCAGAATTAATGTGTATCAGATGTGTAAGATTGGCAAGCTTAATTATGTGGCTGGGGCTGAGGTGCCGAAAAGGTATTTACTGATGAGTAATAGCTGATGATTATCTGCTATTAGTGTTCAGCCTGGGTGGCAGTATCAAAATTTACTATTATCACTAAATGTAACTTTTGTAACCGTTAATCAGGTCTGCTATTAAGACCTTTGTGTTCAAGAAAAAGACATTATGGAAATTTTGGGTTATATATTAGCAGTACTTGTTGGTGTTTCATTGGGTTTAATTGGAAGCGGTGGTTCTATACTAACAGTACCAATTCTGGTTTATGTAATGGGAGTTAGCCCTATTCTTGCTACAGCTTATTCACTGTTTATAGTCGGTTCCACTGCCTTTGTTGGAGGAATTCAAAGTGCAATTCAGAAAAAAGCAGATTTTAAAACAGTTCTCATCTTTGGAATTCCATCGATCGCAGCGGTTTATCTGACCAGAATGTGGCTTGTTCCATTAATTCCATCTGAACTATTCACAATTGGATCATTGGTTATCACCAAATCCATTGGTATCATGGTTCTGTTCGCAATTGTCATGATTCTGGCTTCAGTAAGCATGATCAGGCCTTGTATTGATTGTGATAAAGCAGAAGGTGAACCATTGCAATATAACTATCCAATGATTTTGCTTGAAGGTGCTTTGGTTGGTTTACTTACTGGTTTGGTAGGTGCCGGTGGGGGCTTTCTAATTATTCCTGCATTGGTACTTCTGGCTCGTATGCCAATGAAACTTGCAGTAGGTACATCACTATTTATCATTGCTGCAAAATCAT
>CAMBFY010000266.1 GCA_945865415.1 Sphingobacterium thalpophilum | reverse complement strand
AATTCAAAATTTACTTGATGAATTGAAAACCATTCAAAAAAATATCACCAAGATTATTGCAACATCGAAAACTCAATTGGCAAATAAACAAATAGACAAATAAGCAAAATGAAATTCTTCATCGACACCGCAAATCTCGCCCAAATCAAAGAAGCTCAGGCATTGGGCATTTTGGACGGAGTAACCACAAATCCAAGTCTTATGGCCAAAGAAGGCATCACTGGAGATCAAAACGTCCTTAATCACTATAAAGCTATCTGTGCAGTTGTTGAGGGAGATGTCAGTGCTGAGGTAATTTCCACTGATTTTGAAAACATGGTGAAAGAAGGTGAAATTCTTGCAGCACTTGATCCAAAAATTGTTGTAAAAGTCCCTATGATCGCTGAAGGAATCAAAGCAATAAAATATTTCAGTTCAAAAGGAATCAAAACTAATTGTACGCTAGTTTTTTCTTCCGGACAAGCGCTTCTTGCTGCAAAAGTTGGGGCAACTTATGTTTCCCCATTCATTGGCCGTCTGGATGATGTTTCTACCGATGGACTCACCTTAATTGAAGACATACGTTTAATCTATGATAATTATGGCTTTGAAACGCAGATTCTGGCGGCTTCAGTCCGTCATCCAATGCACATCATTAATTGTGCTAAGATCGGTGCAGATGTAATTACAGGACCATTAGCAGCAATGATTGCTCTTTCAAAACATCCTTTAACAGATAGCGGACTTGCAACATTTCTTGCTGATCATGCAAAAGCAGCAACTGCTAAGTCCAAAGCTGAAAGCTGAAAGTCTAAAGCTAAATTGAAAAGCATGGAGTGTAAAATTCTATGCTTTTTGTAATTTTAAGCCTCTTGTCTTTATATTATCGAATTTAACTACAAAATGAAATTGGACAATAAATACGATATATTGATTATTGGAGGTGGTCCAATTGGTCTTGCTTGTGGAATTGAAGCAATGAAAGCAGGACTATCCTACATCATACTCGAAAAAGGTTGTCTGGTTAATTCGCTCTATAACTATCCGGCGAATATGAACTTCTTTTCCACCCCCGATAAACTGGAAATCGGTAATGTCCCTTTTGTTAGTAATAACATTAAGCCAACACGTTCTGAGGCACTAGAATATTACAGAAGGGTAAATGAGCATTTCAACCTGAATCTACGATTATTTGAGGAGGTGAAAACTATCAGGAAAGAAGGTAGCACTTATCGTATTGAAAGTAGAAAATCCCAATACAAAACTGCTAATATCATTATCTCAACAGGGTTTTATGATATCCCCAAGCTGCTGAATATCCCTGGCGAGGATCTTCCAAAGGTCAGGCACTATTATAAAGATCCTCATTATTACGCAAAACAGCATGTAATTGTGGTTGGAGCCAACAATTCTTCTGTTGATGCTGCACTCGAAACTTATCGTAAGGGCGCTCAGGTTAGCATGGTGATACGGGAGTCGCGAATCGGAGAACGAGTAAAATACTGGGTAAGACCAGATATCGTCAACCGTATCAAAGAAGGCAGCATTAAGGCCTACTTTAATTCAAGCTTAACAGAAATCAGAGAAAATGAAGTAGATATCATGGGTCCGGATGGTAAAATTACAATCCAAAATGACTTTGTTCTCGCAATGACCGGCTACCAGCCTGATTTGAGTTTTCTAAAGAAATTAGGTATTAATATTTCAAAAGATGAACAGCAAATCCCTGAACATGATTCCGAAACAATGGAAACTAATATGAAAGGAATTTACCTTGCGGGAGTAATCTGTGGTGGTTTGAATACACATGCCTGGTTTATTGAGAACTCGAGGGTGCATGCTACCAGGATAGTTCAGAATATAGTTCAGAATCGAGAGTGGAGAATTGAGTAGATATTAATTGGAAATTCTCAATGCTCAACTAAGGAGGATTTCCAACTCTCCATTTTACATTCTCAACCCGATAGCTATCGGGTCTCATCTGCCCGTTGGGGAGATTTAGGAAAATCCTTCTAATTAAGCAATCAAAGTCAAAATCTCCCCAATCGGCTGGTCACTATCTATCAATATCCCTTTCACACCTGCCGCCTCACCGGCAATCACATCTCTTTCCCGATCGCCGATAAAATAGGATGAACTGGCATCTATTCCGAATCGAGCAATGGCCTTTTCTAGCATGATCGAACCGGGCTTACGGCAAAGGCAATTCCCATTATACTCAGGATGATGCCTGCAGTAATAAACATCTGAAATAATAATACCTTGTTCAGCATAGGTATTTCTTAAATTATCATGCATAAGCCCAAGTGTTTCTTCAGAATACCAACCCTTTGCCAGTCCACCCTGATTGGTAATCACAATCAATAAATATCCCCGCGATTGCAATTCTTTTAATGCCGGAAAATTATGTTCAAGCACTTTAAAGTCTTCAATCTTACATACATAATCACCCAGCTCCTTATTTAAAACCCCATCGCGATCTAAAAAAACAGCTTTTCTAATCATTTTTCTAATTTTTAAATCAATCAAGAGTAAACGTAATTATTTAAAAGAAAATTTAGGTTCTAATCAGTACCTATATTTCAAATATCACTAAAAGAATTATCTTTAATTTAGAAAACCAATTAAAAAACCATGTCAGAAATTAAAGAAAAGAAAGAATTTAAGCCCTACATCAGTCCAGGTAGTCATGTAGCTGAGTTCACTGTTAAATCAGTGCTGTTGGGAGCAGTATTTGGTATAATCTTTGGGGCAGCAACCGTTTATCTGGCACTAAAAGCCGGACTAACTGTTTCAGCATCAATTCCGATTGCGGTTTTGGCGATCTCAATTGGCCGTAAATTCTTCAAAACAACCATTCTTGAAAATAATATCATTCAAACCACAGGTTCTGCCGGCGAATCAATTGCCGCAGGTGTGGTCTTCACTTTACCCGGATTTCTGTTTCTTTCTGCCGGAAGTAATAGTGAATCTTTTTTCTCTTATTGGCCAATTTTCTTTCTGGCAGCTTTAGGCGGTATTCTGGGCACCCTGATGATGATTCCGCTTAGAAAATCTTTGATAGTTGAAGAGCATCAAAGTCTGCCCTATCCGGAAGGTACTGCCTGCGCATCCGTATTAATCGCTGGTGAAAAAGGAGGTAATTTTGCTAAAACAGCTTATTACGGACTTGCTTTTGCATTTGCTTATGCTATACTACAAAAGATATTTCATCTGATAGCAGAAGCACCTACCTGGACAACGAGTCAGGCGAATAAATTCTTTCCTTCAGCAACTATAAATGGTGAAATCACTCCTGAGTATCCGGGTGTGGGATACATCATCGGACCAAAGATTGCGGGGGTACTGGTAGCCGGTGGTGTGCTTGCATGGCTAGGACTTATTCCATTACTTGCAACACTAGTACCCGCAGAAACTATTGCTTACCAATTAGTTAAGCTAGGTTATCTGAAAGATGTGTACAGTCCGGGAGGTCCGGGAGGATGGGACCCATTAAACATGGTTTTTGCCAATACGGCGACGGCAATCTATCAGGCCTATGTCAAGCAAATCGGGGCAGGTGCTGTTGCCGCCGGCGGATTTATTACCCTTCTTAAAACAATTCCTACCATTGTTTCTTCATTCAAATCAAGTCTGGCATCGATGAATAAATCGAATATAGAAAAGCAAACCGTCAAACGCACAGATGATGATCTCTCATTTAAAATCGTAATTTTTGGTAGCCTCGGACTTATTTTGCTGATGGCTTTATTACCACAAATACCAGGTGATTCTGTCCTAAACAAATTACTAATTGGTGTTTTGGTTATCATTTTTGGTTTTTTCTTTGTCACAGTATCCAGCAGGATTGTTGGATTAATTGGCACATCTTCAAATCCAGTG
>CAMBFY010000265.1 GCA_945865415.1 Sphingobacterium thalpophilum | reverse complement strand
ATCCCCGGTATTGACGCATAAAAGGATATCATGTGCATTGGAATCCTCCTGATCCACATAATGTGAATCATTGGAACAGATTATTTTAACATTGTATTTCTTTGCAAATTTTAGCAGAACTGCATTAACAGTTTCCTGCTCAGGGATATTATGACGCTGCAGTTCAATGTAATAATCCTCACCAAAAAGGTCCAGCCACCATTTGAATTCAAGCTCTGCTTCTTCCTCCCCTTTTTTAAGAATCATCTGTGGCACCGAAGCACCCAGACAGCAGGTAGTGGCAATCAATCCTTTATGATACTTTAAGATCAGTTCCTTATCAATACGGGGCCATTTACTGTAAAGACCTTCGATATAACCCAGTGAACAAAGCTTTACCAGATTTTTATAGCCTTCAGCATTTTTAGCAAGTAATAATTGGTGAAAACGCTGATCGCGTTTTTCTTTGGTAAACTGCTTGATATGCCGGTCTTCTACCACATAAAACTCACAACCAACTATCGGCTTTACTCCGTGTTTACCGGCTTCTGCAACGAATTTGAACACCCCGAACATGTTCCCATGATCGGTGATGGCCATGGCTTTCATGCCGTCAGCTTTAGCCTTTTTGAAGAGCCGCGAAATATCCGCCGCACCATCCAGCAGTGAAAATTGTGTATGTACGTGAAGGTGCGAAAAATCAGGCATAAAGATATTTTTGGGATGAATTCAAATTTACGAATCTTTTGAGGTGGGAAGAAGGGTGTTGAAAATTATAAAGATATTAACCACTCCCTTGACAAATTACAACTAGCATAGTCATCAGCAGTTTGTCATTGCGAGCCTGTGACGTTTAGCAAAGATTGCTGCGCTCGCAATGACAAAGCGCTAGACGCGTAATGACACTAGGATTGTCATTGCGAGGAGGCACGACGAAGCAATCCGCATCCTAAACAATCCTGCCCCTTTGGTAATAAAATCAAAAATAAAAAAGGAAAAATGAACCCTTTGTTCAACTCGTTTCCGACCGTTGTTCGACTGCCCTTACACAAAAGGGCCTAATGGTATAAGAAATGTCGAAAATTTACTGAATCAAGTTCAGGATTACATCCCCCAGTAATGAATAGTAAATCCTGAATCAAGTTTAGAATGAAAGACTCATGATCACCTGATTTTAAAAGATCTATTTTGAATTATAATTCACACGTCTTAAAAAAAATAAACAACTATCACTAATAATTTCATAAAAAAGATTGAATTCTCTATCTTCGACTTATTAAACCAAATGTGCTTGCAAAGGCATTTTTGAATATAAATAGGGCAGATTTTAATTAAATCTCAAACAGTTCCGATCTCAAATTAAAAACAAATCATAAAATGAAAATTACAGTTGTAGGAGCCGGTGCAGTGGGTGCAACCTGTGCTGATAACATCGCCAGAAAAGAATTAGCAGAAGAACTTATTTTATTAGACATCAGAGAGGGTTTTGCCGAAGGTAAAGCGATCGACATGATGCAAACTTCAGCTCTTCTGGGTTTTGATACGAAAATCAAAGGTGTGACCAATGATTATGCTGCTACTGCAGGATCTGAAGTGGTTGTAATTACTTCAGGATTGCCTCGTAAACCGGGAATGACCCGTGAAGAGCTGATCGGTACCAATGCGAACATTGTAAAGAGCGTCACAGAAAATATTCTGAAGCACTCTCCCAATACAATTATCATAGTGGTTTCTAACCCAATGGATACCATGAATTACCTCACACTTCAAACTTCAGGTCTTCCAAAGAATAAAATTTTGGGAATGGGTGGGGCTTTGGATTCTGCAAGGTTCAAATATTACCTGAGCGTAGAACTGGGTTGTTCACCAGCAGATCTGAATGCTGTGGTTATTGGAGGACATGGTGACACAACTATGATTCCTTTAATCAATCATGCTTATTGGAACAGCATTCCGGTTACTCAGTTATTGACTAATGAGCAGCAGGAAAGAGTAGTTTCGTCAACTATGGTTGGTGGTGCTACCTTAACCAAACTGATCGGTACTTCAGCATGGTATGCACCAGGTGCTGGTACTGCAGCAATGGTTGAAAGTATTGTACGTGATGAGAAAAAATTAATTTCCTGTGGCGTTGCCCTTGATGGTGAATATGGTCAGAAAGATATCTCCCTGGTGGTTCCTGTTATCATTGGCAAAAACGGCTGGGAAAAAATCCTCGACTTCAAACTTTCTGATGCTGAGCAAGCTGAATTTAACAAGAGCGCAGATGCAGTAAGAAACATGAACCAGGTTCTGAAAGATTCAAATCTTATTTAATCGCTTAATGAGCGAAACAAAAGTTCCATTAGAACTGGTAAATTTTCATAAAGACGGCTTCCACCTATTGGTGGAAGTTGTTGTTTTCGGACAATCCTTTCATGTGGTGCTTGATACCGGCGCTTCGAAAACGGTTTTTGATAAAACCGTCATTGAAAAGCATATGAAAAATACCGAATTATTGAGTTCAGAACTTCTTTCTACCGGTTTGGGCACTAGCAATATGGAAAGCTACACCATAATTCTTCCTATTCTCAAAATAGGAAAATTCAAATTAAAGAATTTTGAAGCGGCAGTACTTGATCTGAGCATGATAAGTCAGGCCTATTCAAAACTCAATCTTCCACCTGTTATTGGAGTTTTAGGCGGGGATATTCTCATGCCATACCAGGCAATCATCAATTACAAAAAACTGCATTTGAAGCTTTTTCAATAAGAGACTTCCCTTAAACAAGTTAAAAATCATTAACTTGATGTAAATTAAAGGTATGAAATGCATCCTGCTCATTTTGTTATCATTCCTTACCCAGGAGATCCTTGGGCAAAACATGAGCGGGAAATGGTATGGAAAAATTACCCAAGGCCCCGGGGGATACAGTCAACTTTATGATCTTGAAATGAATCTGACTCAAAAGAAGAATATTTGGGGTGATTCATATGCCTGGATGGGTAAGGTTGTAAGAATCCGTATCGGATTTTCGGGTAAAATGAAGGGTGATAGCGTCAAACTGTATGAAAGCCTCAGCTGGATTCGTGAAGACCTCGTGCCTTGGGACTGGGTTGCCTGCATCAAAACTTATGAACTGGCCTATCGAAATGATGGGGCTTATGAATATTTGGAGGGAACGTGGAATGGGTTTAGCAAGGATGACCCGAATGAAGTTTGCATCCCTGGTAAAGTGATCTTATCCCGGTCTGTTGAAGGTCTGAATAATTTTTGGGAACAGCGTAAAGACTCAGTAATTACGGTTTTAGCACAAAATAAGGTACAAGCACCTCCGGTTATAGTTGATTTTAACTTGGGTTTTCTCGAAACTGAGCCTAAAAAAATAACAGAAATTTTAGTGCACAACACCGATCTGCAGATCCAGCTTTTGGATTATATGAAACCCGATAATGATACTGTTTCAATTTACCTCAACAGGGAAATTCTTTCTAAAAATATTCAAATATCAAAAAGACCTGCTTTGATAAAATTTCAAATTGATAAGCGTATTGTACTACATGAACTACTTTTATATGCAGAGAATCTTGGACTGGTTCCGCCAAATACCTCTGAACTTCTTTTAATTGATGGTGAAACCAGACACAGGGTAATGATCGTATCTGATAAGCAAAAGACCGCGGCAATATATTTAAGGTATAAAGCATCAGAAAATAAAAGAAAACCCAATTAATAACGATTATTCATGAAACATATTTGCTTATTCTTCCTTTTGCTTGCGTCGATTTCTGGCTATACGCAGGACTTTAAAGGGGTATGGCTTGGTTATTTGGATACCGACCTTCAACACATAAAAACCCTGGACGTAAACTATATTCTACACATAAAAGATCAGGATAACAA
>CAMBFY010000264.1 GCA_945865415.1 Sphingobacterium thalpophilum | reverse complement strand
CTAATTACCTGCCAGATTTCTGCCCTGCGATGATGATACTGCCATGAAAGTCGGGTTTGTGGGGCTACAACTAAAATTTTCGGACTTAGTTTCCCTGAGATTTTAAGCTGGTCGACAGCAATTCCACTGAAGTAGGTGTCAGAAAATTTTTGAGCCTGATCCTCATTGATTACGAAGAAACCTCCCCAAGGCCTCTGCAAATCCATTTGCAAAATTTCAAATCCCTGAGATTCCAGGTTCTCCTTTACTTTCCTAAAATGTTGGTCTTTCTGCAGTATATCATTCATATTCAACAATTATAATTCTAATGCCTGGTATTTGCAATTTTTTGATGAGATATCAAACGTGTTAGGATAAAATTATGATGTTGAGTTAAATTAATGTTACATGAACGTATAATTCTAAAGAATAAGGAATATTCAAATTTCAAGAAACGATTTTAAATTGAGATAAGATAATTCAATGAAAATAGTCTTTAGCTGAAATCGAACAATCGGGCGATTTTAAAAGATTCAGAAAAACAAAGTGGGTTTATAACCTGTGATACCTAACTATTCAACATGACCTTCAGAAACATGTCGAAAAGCAAGAAATAATAATCCAGAAGATAAAAATAATTGATTAAATCAAATTTTAGTTTAGAAAATTAATTCCTTTTTGCAAAAAGAACCGAAATTACTTTCATGTGAGGGGCAGTTAAAATGGCGATTGACATAAAGAAAATTGCTAATAATCGTTCCAGATTACCTTTGAAAATCAGAAATAAAACTGCAATCATCAAAAAGGAAATACCATTAGTTAACCATGATTTACGATAGATAAACCAGTAACTTTTATCTTCCCAGCCTAAAAATTTCTTTATTTCAACCATTGAAAGTCCGGCATGCCATATGTTAAAATAAAAACCGAAACCTAACAATATGGGTAAATTAAAGACGATAAGCATTAATACTGCTAACTGCAACATTGATATTATTTGCATGATGCCAAGTTGTTGAGTTTGATATAAAAAGATTAACAGAATAGGAAGAAATAAAAGGATGGAAGCAATCAAAACTTCCTTTTGGTATCCAAACAGGAATCGTATTTTTTCAATCTGACCTTGATCAAAGCCCGGAAAACCGAGCAGAATAGCTTCAACTTGCGGAAACTGGAAAAGCAGATAATTTAACAGAAACAACAAACCGTACAAAGAAAATAAAATACGGGTACTCAAACTACTTCTTAATGACAGTCCATATAAATCCATTTCTCCAAAATGATAAGCTGATATGAATATGAATAACAGTATGGATAGTTCAACGCTGATCATCCATAATATGGCATATAGAATTGCAAAACCTACATAGAATAATAAAAACTTGGAAATTGATTTGAAATTCAATGGCTGATTTCGTTCATGGTGGTAAATAAAATGATCAAGCGATCCATGTGGAATTCCTAAAAAAATGACACCTAATCCGAAAAAGACAAGTTGAATCTCTAAACTTAAAGGGTAGAAGGCATTTATTAAAAAAAGAACAAAAGCCAGAAGAAGGAATTTAGACCGCCTGGATTTAAAGTTTAGCATGAACATAATGCAAGACCTGTTTTAAGAATAATCGTTTGGGTAAGGTGGAAAAAAGGCTTAACTCTTCAAACAATGTGGAATTTTCATCCAGGAAAGATAAAATTTTCTGGAATGAATTCTGTACAAAAAGCTGATTCATAATCATTGAAACCTTCTTAGGTTGATTCCGGATTATTTGCAGCAGCAAAGTATCATAAAAATGGAATCTGCCTGAAGTATTTACATTATTCATGCTTTCATTATTGTTCAGAAAGCACTCGATTAAATACTCAGTTTGTCTGGAAATCCGCTTAAATGCGTAGCCTGTACTAGGTTTTATCGCACCTCCTGCAGATCCAATCTGAATTATACCTTCTTTATCTTCTGTAGGAAAGTTAAAGTCGGTCATTGGAATTTTCCCCTTTTCCTCTCTTATAATTTCGTACGGACAATTGAATTTTACAGAAATATAATTTCTAAGATATGAATCATAGATTTGATCTGAATAACAATCCAAGGCCGAAAATGAAGTGAATTCTACCAGTGCTTCAGTTTTTGAAAAGGGCAGAACATACATAAAGTGTACTGCCTGATCCTGTTCAATGTTAAAATCCATTATTGTAGCTTGATCACTTTTAAAAACTTCCTGATCAGTTTTAATGAACCACCCCTTAAAATGCTGCCAAAGTAAAATCTTAGTAGAATCAATAAAAGAATGGTCAAATGTGCTGTTATAAACATGCCTGGCAGCATATTGGTTATTGAGAGTATAAACCTGTTTAATCTCCTTGTCTGATTTAAATTTTACAACCTCTTCAGATACTACCCTGACTCTAGAGGAATGAGCTATTAATTGTTTGTGATATTCGAAAAACTTTTCACTGTTTATATAATTATACCGGTATGGACTTATAATACCAGACAAGTCAGAGGATGGGGAGCGAAATTCTAATTCTGACCAATGCTTTTCGACCAAAAAATCATATTCTGATTGCTTGTTAGTCCAAAAACACCAGGACTTATTAATCACTGACTGATTACTTTCAATTAATAAAATATCACCGGTTTGTTCGGCAGGTAATTTCAACAAGGCATTGATAAGCTGCATGCCGGCGCAACCACCTCCAACAACAATAATATTGGCATCAATCATTATATAAAAACAAATAAAAAACAAAAGGCATCCTAATCGGATACCTTTTGTTTTAAAATTAAATAAGAATCAGTTTCCTTTGAAAGAGATTATGCGTTTTTAGCTTTTGCTGTTTCAGCAACTGCTACAGAATAAATAACCAAACCGAAACCGATTTTATTGATAGCGTCAGCTAAGTTGTAGAATAAATCAATTGAGCTAACCTCGAACATACCTGAAAGTAAGTTTCCTGGTAATACCATGTATCCAATTGGATAGATAGACCAACCTAAAGTGATGAAGATTTTCAACAGGAACATTGCTCTTGATAAAGCCGGACTGTTTGATTCTTTTGTCAATTTTGAAACATCACCTGCAAATACTTCATATACAATGTATAGGTATCCAAGAGTTGAAAGAACACCCCACATGATATTGTTGTCAATACCTGAAGTCTCACCAATGAAACCAAATATTAACATGGCTAATGCACCAACAATCAACTTAAATAAAGTTGAGCTTTTAGCACCAAATGGTTTTGTTAATAAGTAAAATTCTACACACATCAAAGGAACAGTTAGAGTCCAGTCCACATAACGGAAAGCAGTTGGACTTTGACCTGTTGCAAGATAAAAATCTCGCATGTAGTAGTAGTGCACTGCAGCAATTCCAGTGATTAAACCTGAAACTAGCAATGAGATTCTCCATTTTGGATCTACAGAGCCTCTTTCAACGAAAAAGAAAACTGCAGATGCCAACATAGCCATATAACCAATAAAAAAGGTTATTGCTATTGGGTCACCGTTTGTAATTTTTGCTAGAGCATCAGAGTCAGCAGCCATAGCACTTGTTGCATTAAGGAATAATGTTGACATAATAAACATTTATGGTTTGACCTACTCGTAAGGCTTTTCAGATACGCCCAGTTTTTTTAGAGTGCGACTGCTAGCACTTTATAATAGTAAAATAAAAGTATGTAATATTATTTATGATTTGCAAAAATATTTTACAAAATGTTTTTTTTTTAGGTATTTATGACAATTCTGTTCTCTTTAAGCGGTTCTTTGATTAAAAAAAAATGAGAATTAAATGAGGATCATTTACAAAGCACCCAGATCATCAATAATTCATTTTAAATATCATTCTATATTATATTAAAAATTGTATTTTAAATTTAACGTGAGTTCGG
>CAMBFY010000263.1 GCA_945865415.1 Sphingobacterium thalpophilum | reverse complement strand
ATAATCCCATTTGCCAAATTTAAGAAATCTACTGAGGCGTATAACAATATTATAATCAAAAAAGCCACCCAGCGACTGTGCGCGGGCGGCTTCAATTTTAACACCATGTGAAGATTATTTAGAAGGACTAATTCCCGCAATAGCGTCTTTCACATGATCATTGTGAACGATAATTTCTTTGAATGAGTAAGCACCTGTTTTCAGGGTTGCAACTACTTTCTTTGCCATTTCTGTATATTTTTTGTTTGTAAGTTGTAAGTAATAGGTTGTAAGTTGTAGATTTTAAACTTCTGAACGCACTACTTATTACTTGTAACTTTTACTTAATTTCTTTGTGAACCGTTACTTTTCTTAAAACAGGATTGAATTTTTTCAATTCTAAACGCTCTGTAGTGTTCTTTTTATTTTTTGTAGTTACGTAGCGAGACATTCCAGCCATACCACTTTCCTTATGCTCAGTACATTCTAAAATAACCTGAACTCTATTGCCTTTCTTTGCCATTGTATTATTCTTTTTTTGTACGTTATAGGTTTTAAATTTTAAGTTTTTAGTAGTATTAAATACTTGTAACCTTTAACTTAATACTTATAAATCTTATACGTATCCTTTTTTAAGGAATTTATTAATTACAGCAGTGATGCCATTTTTACTAATGGTTTTAATCGCTGAAGTAGAAACTTTCAACGTGATCCATCTGTCTTCTTCTGGGATGTAAAACTTTTTTACATGCAGGTTAGGATAAAATTTGCGTTTGGTTTTTACGTTCGAATTAGAAACGTTAAAACCGTTCATCGCCATTTTTCCTGTTAAATCACAAATTCTCGACATGACTGTAAGTGTATCTATTATTAAATTCAAATCTTTAAAGAGTTTGCAAATATCGCGAGAAAAAATTAGATACGCAATACTTTGGTAATAAATTTAGACTTTAATTTAAAAGCATTTACGTTCCCAGTTCTAATGTAATTTTTTTACCGCTTTATTAGGCTAACATGTCTGAATATGATATAATTGTACTCTGATATTTAATTTACCGAACAAAATAAAAAAATGAATCTTCGTATTAATTCCTTTGACGATTATAAACGTGTTTATGCCTATAGTGTCGCAGAACCTGAGAATTTCTGGGCTGAAGTTGCTGATACTTTTTACTGGCAGAAAAAATGGGACAATGTTCTGGATTGGAACTTCACAGAACCTAATGTTAAATGGTTTTCTGGTGCAAAGCTAAATATTACGGAAAATTGCCTGGATCGTCATCTTGATAAAAGTGCTGATAAGGTAGCAATGCTATGGGAACCAAATGATCCCGAAGAACATTACAGATCATTTACCTATAAAGAATTGCATTTTAAAGTTGTTCAGTTTGCTAATGCCTTAAAAAACAACGGTGCAAAAAAAGGCGATAGGATCTGTATTTATATGCCTATGGTTCCTGAACTTGCAATTGCTGTAATGGCTTGCGCACGGATTGGTGCAATTCATTCTGTAGTTTTTGGTGGCTTTTCTGCTCAATCGATTGCTGATCGTATCAATGATGCACAATGTAACCTGGTTATAACTGCCGATGGCGGTTTCAGAGGAAATAAGGATATTCCGCTTAAAAATATCATTGATGATGCCATTGTTCAATGTACTTCTGTTCAAAGGATAATCGTTTTAACCCGTACCCGTACCCCGGTTTCTATGATCAAAGGGCGTGATGTGTGGTGGGAAGATGAAATTAAAAAGGTAGAAACTCAGGGTAATCCAGATTGTCCAGCAGAACCAATGGACGCAGAAGATCCTTTATTCATATTGTATACATCAGGTTCAACAGGTAAACCCAAAGGGGTTGTTCATACTTGTGGAGGATATATGGTATATACCGGTTACACCTTCAGAACTGTCTTCCAGTACCAGCCGGGTGAAGTTCATTTCTGCACCGCTGATATTGGCTGGATCACCGGTCATTCTTATATTGTTTACGGTCCATTATCCCAGGGTGCAACCACCCTCATGTTTGAAGGTGTTCCAACCTGGCCGGATGCAGGGCGTTTCTGGGAAATTGTAGATAAATACAAAGTAAACATTCTTTATACAGCTCCAACGGCTATTCGTTCGCTGATGAGTTTTGGAGATGAACCTTTGAAAGGGAAAGATTTGAGTTCACTCACTAAACTCGGCTCAGTAGGTGAGCCAATTAATGAGGAAGCCTGGCACTGGTATAACGAAAAGATCGGGAAAGGAAAATGCCCGATTGTTGATACCTGGTGGCAAACCGAAAACAGCGGAATTCTGATTTCACCCATTGCCGGTATCACTCCTACAAAACCCGGATATGCTACATTACCTTTACCGGGTGTGCAGCCTTGTCTGGTTGATGAGCAGGGTGTTGAATTGACTGGTAATGATGTAAGTGGTAACTTATGCATCAAATTCCCATGGCCGGGAATTATCCGTACTACTTATGGAGATCATGAGCGTTGCCGTCTGACTTATTTCTCCACTTATAAAAATATGTATTTTACCGGTGATGGCTGTTTAAGAGATGAAGACGGATATTACCGGATTACTGGTCGGGTTGATGATGTTATCAATGTATCCGGACACCGAATCGGTACTGCAGAAGTTGAAAATGCAATTAATATGCACGCAGATGTTATAGAAAGTGCTGTGGTAGGTTATCCTCATGATATCAAAGGACAGGGTATTTATGCCTATGTTATCCTTGGAACTTCTACACACGATCACGATCTGACTAGAAGGGATATCTTACAAACTGTAGCTCGAATTATTGGTGCGATTGCTAAACCTGATAAAGTTCAGTTTGTATCTGGTCTGCCGAAAACAAGATCCGGCAAGATCATGCGCAGGATACTCAGAAAAATTGCTGAAGGGGAAACATCAAATCTTGGTGATACATCAACCCTTCTTGATCCTACGGTTGTGGAAGAAATCAAGAATGGTGCTTCTGCAATGTAAGTCAGGTAGCTCTCTTCTTGGTGTTCCCTCTGCTTGGTGTTATCCATTCGAGGTAGATAGTGGTAAATGGGTTGTTGACGATACCAACCACTAGAAAATAACTTGGCTCCATTTTTGTTTTATCTGCTCATTACATAAACACTAACCTATGGACAAGCTAGAATTAAAAGGAAAATAGAACGAGATGAAAGGTAAAGTCAAACAAGCCTATGCTGAGATGACGGATGACGATCTCAAGTATGAAGAAGGTAAAGTCGATGAGCTTTACGGTAGGCTTCAACAAAAGACAGGCAAGACTCGTGAAGAAGTTATTGACTGGCTGAGAACCTTATAACTTAAATTACAGCCCCTGATTATAACGGGGGCTTTTTGTTTGGTTTCCCTGGGGTTGGTGTCGTCATCAACCTCCATTGTTTTAACACCTGGCAATCCATTCTTTCAATTCCCCTTACTTGGTATTATCACCAAGCAATTGCTAGTATATTCATCGTCTGTTCACCATCCTCGGCAAGGGAAAATTTCGTATTTTCGCCTCAATGAAAACAACTAAACCAACCATACTAGTCGTAAACGACGACGGAATTACAGCACCTGGAATCAAGGTCTTGATTGAAGTGATGCAAACCATTGGCCATGTGGTTGTTGTGGCACCCGATGGCCCCCAATCGGGTATGGGTCATGCCATTACCATTGGCAAACCATTGCGTTTGGATAAAGTAGATCTGTATGAAGGTGTTGAAATGTATAAATGCTCTGGAACACCGGTTGATTGTGTTAAGCTGGCTGTAAACAAAGTCTTTAAAGGCAAGAAGCCTGATCTTTGTGTGTCTGGTATCAACCATGGACTTAACAATTCAATTAATGTTCTATACTCTGGTACGATGTCGGCCGCAGTTGAAGGAGCCATAGAAAGTATTCCTTCTATCGG
>CAMBFY010000262.1 GCA_945865415.1 Sphingobacterium thalpophilum | reverse complement strand
TTATTTCTTGTTTAAAAAAGGAAAATTAGACCATAAAATTAGCGTGAACTCAACATAATATTTAAAAACCACATATCTGCCCTATGGCATAGAAACATAGCATTTTATAAATCTAACATACATTTTAGACACTAATTGACTTGAAGTTTCGCTTCAAGCTATGTGATTTGCAATCTATCTGTCCTTTAAATCATAATATAAGTCAATCAACGTGGTTAGATATTGATCTTTAGACATAAATAGATCCAACTCTCGTAAAATTAATATCCAATCACAAATTACGTAGTTGAATGTTAATTATTGATTACTAAACTGAGATGAAAAGTATTCATTAATTAAATAATCACTAAAAACAATTATATATTTATTAATTAAAAAATATAAATTTCATGAAACAATTTTCATTTCTAAAGAAGCACATCCTATTTCTGATTCTAATTGGCTTCACATCACTAAGCGTTTCCGGGAATGTTAGGCTACCTAATATTATTGGATCTCACATGGTTTTGCAGCAAAAGTCAAATGTAAAGCTTTGGGGATGGGCCTCTCCTGGTGAAAAAATATCGATTAAAACAAGCTGGGATGGCGCCACCTATCAAACGCAGGCCACAAATGATGCGAAATGGCTAACAGAAATCAAAACCCCCGAAGCCGGTGGATCCTATTCAATATCAGTAAAGGGGAACAATACCATAGACCTTGAGGATGTTTTGATCGGTGAGGTTTGGGTTTGTGGAGGTCAAAGTAATATGGAATGGTCGGGTACTCAGCAATTGCCTCAAAGTATAGATGAAGCCCCTAATGCCCAAAATAATAAAATCAGATTATTTTATGTGAGCAAGTCAACTTCTATGTTTCCACAGGAAAATCTGGATGGGAAATGGGTTGTGTGTTCACCAGAAGAAATGTACAAATTCAGTGCAATTGGATATTTTTTCGGAAAAAACCTGAATGAAAAAATGAATACTCCCATTGGTCTGATTAATTCAAATTGGGGAGGAACACCTGCTGAAACCTGGACTCCTGAATTTGTAGTGAATAATAACATAACTATTAAAAAGGGAGCTGAAGAATTAAAATCACAGCCAGGTTGGCCGCATCAAACTGCAATGGCCTATAACGCCATGATTTATCCATTAACAAATTACGCTATTGCAGGTGCCATCTGGTATCAGGGTGAAAGCAATGTTAGAACATATTATGCCTACGAGAAATTATTCACAGGAATGATTGATGCATGGCGTCTTCAATGGAATAAAAATTTCCCATTTTATTTCGTTCAAATTGCCCCATTCACTTATGGATTTAAAAATGTTGGGGCTTTGCTTCGCGAAACACAGACCAGATCGGCAAGTCATCCTAATACTGGCATGGTCGTAATTACAGATTTAATTCCCGACACGACGAATATTCATCCCATATTAAAGAAAGAAGTTGCTAAACGCCTATCAGATATGGCTTTGAATAAATCATATGGTTTCAAAGATATTAGCTTTGAAAGTCCTGTTTACAGTAATCATGTTGTTGAAAAAGATAAAATAAAAATTCATTTTAACAATGCAGCAAATGGATTGATTGCTACCGGAGATCAAATTTCAAGTTTTGAAATTGCGGCAGAAGATAAAAGATTTTTACCTGCCCAGGCTAAAATTGAAGGTAATACAATTATTGTCTATAATAAAAACATTAAAAATCCGGTAGCCGTGAGGTTTGCATTCAATAACACAGCAATTCCCAATTTGTTTAATAAAGAAGGATTACCTGTTAACTTATTCAGAACAGATGATTGGGTAATGGATACCAGCGCAATAAAGTAAATCATTTCAAAAAATTAATTCCAAATAGATATTTCAAACACTAAATCATGAACAAATCAACTAGACGAAAATTTATCAGCACTGCAGCTATTTTAACTGCAGGCAGCACAACAATGGCTGAAACATTAATTATGAAAACCAAGGATAACAAAATTGCGCATCAGGTGTATTTCTGGCTAAAAAATCCGGAAGACCGGCAGAAGCTTATCGATGGCGTAAATACCCTGAAAAAAATCAAGACTGTTCGCCAAATACATGTGGGAATAGTAGCCGGAACAGAAAAAAGAGATGTTATAGATACTAGCTGGGGGGTATCTTTACTACTATTCTTTGATGATATTGCTGGGGAAGCGATCTATCAAACAGATCCAATACATCTGGATTTCGTTAAAAACTATAGTAGTCTCTGGAATAAAGTTGTTATCTATGATGCTGAAATGGTTTAAGTTTTTAGCTTAAAATGGTTTTTCGGAATTTTTAACAAAAAAATCATTCAGGTGCTTATTAAGTATAATCATCGATATTAAAAATTTAATATCATAAGCTGACATAATAAAAGAGGGGGCAAATGCCCCCTCTTTTATTATGTTAGACAGCCGGATTGAGATCCTTTTGTTTTTTCATGTAAAAGTAAAGCCCAAGAAAAGCGACAATCAGAATCGCAGGGAAAATAAGCATATTGGATAGAGTAGCCTGACCAGCAGCTAAATCTGCTGCATCTCCGGCTAAGCCTTGAGAAACTGCAACAATTTTATTGTCCTGAATCCATCCACCAATGATTGGTTGAAACATCGAAGAAGAAAACATTCCGATGCCACCCATGATTGAAAGTCCAAGAGCTCCTGTCTGAGGCATATTTTCTGCAATAAAGCCGATCATATTGGGCCAGAAATAACAGATGCCGAGTGCATAAAATACAGCTGCCACATAGAGCATTGGACCGTCCATTGTACTCATCATATAAATTCCAAGAACTCCAAATACAGCAGAACCTAACAATACCCCAACTGTATTGAGTTGCTTGATTAGTGAGCCGGCAAAATACCTTCCTACTGCCATTAAGCCGGTTACAAGAGCTAAAATAAGCATCGGACTTGCACCTGCCTTAGCCAGAATAGGGCCAACCCATTGTTGCGGACCAAATTCAGAAATAGCTGTCAATGCCATACAAGCTGCCATAAACAGGTATAATGGATTTAACATCGCCTTAAAATTATCCAAAGTAGAATTTTTGACGATTCTGGGTTTTGGAAAATTTTGTCCGAAAAACAGAAAAGCATAAATAACTGTTGGTATCAGAATTACCCAGATTTGCGACTGCCAGCTCATGTTTGCCTCCGTCATAAATTTAGAGATCAATGCTCCTAAAACTATCCCACCTGGAAACCACATGTGAAAGCGATTCATCTTTTTGCTGAAATCTGATCCAGAATAAGAATCAGCAATCATTGGATTACAAGCAGCTTCAGTACAACCATTTCCTAAACCAATTAATAAGGTTGAAATCAGTAAAGTGTCATATCCGGTAGCATAAATTGTTAAAATAATACCTATTGCATGCGCTAGTAATGCAATCTGCATAATTAATTTAGGGCCAATGCTCGAGTAAAAAATACCTCCCAGAATCATAGATATAGGGAAGCCCAAAAACCACATCTGATTAATGTGACCTAACTGTACCGGATCCAAATTCAATTCAGTCCCGAGTTGGGTTAAGATTCCAGCTCGTATACTAAACGAAAAGGCCGTAGTAATCAGTGCAAAACAACTCGCCAGAAACAGACGGTTTGCATTAATAGTTTGACTCATAACAAATTCAATTTTTAAGGTTTAATATTAAGGTTCATTTTGAAACAATAAATTAAAGTAGATAAAATATTATGAAATTAAAAACCTAAATGTTAGCAAGGTCAGAAATTATGGATTTAATTATTCATATAATGGCTATGAACCGATAAAAATTTGATTTTGAAAAGCAAAACCTGAGTTTCATAGGCTGGTTCAGTCCTTTCCTTCGGCTTAGTTCCGGCACAAAATCGTATCCTTTTTGAAATTACAATAGCCGGAAGCTAAACCTCCG
>CAMBFY010000261.1 GCA_945865415.1 Sphingobacterium thalpophilum | reverse complement strand
AGCGTGTAGCTGCAGATAATAAGGACGATGTCAGGGCATTCATGCCCGGTGCTCCTTCAGAAATGAATGGTAAACGGGTTGCCTTGATTGGTGGCGGACCGGCATCACTAACCGTAGCCCGTGATCTTGCCCCTTTGGGCTATGAGATACACCTCTACGATGAACATGCTGCCGGAGGTGGAATGATGCGAAGTCAGATTCCTTCCTTCAGATTACCCGATGATGTATTGAATGAGGAGGTCGGGTATGTTTTGGATATGGGAATTCATACACATTTCAATACCTATGTGTCCAGCATGAATGAGATTCTTGAAAAGGGATACGATGCGGTATTTGTAGGTACCGGTGCGCCAAGAGGGCGTGATCTGATTCTACCAGGACGTGAAGACGCAGGTAAAAATGTACATGTCGGAATAGAATGGCTTGCAAGCGTAGCTTTTGAGCATACTCATAAAATTGGTAAAAAAGTGATCGTGCTTGGTGGTGGAAATACTGCGATGGATTGCTGCCGTACTTCCCGTCGTCTGGGTGGTGAAGCGGTTAAAGTTGTGGTTCGGAGTCCTTTTGCCGAGATGAAAGCTTCCCCATGGGAGATCGAAGATGCAATGCATGAAGATATTCCGATTTTCGAAAATCACGTACCTAAAACCTATGTGATCGAAAATGGCAAATTGGTCGGAATGACCTTTGAGAAAGTAAAAGCCGTTTACGATGACCAGGGTAAACGTAGTCTTGTGCCATCCGGTGATCCTGAGGTATTTATTGAAGCGAATGATGTGCTTGTGGCCGTTGGTCAGCAGAACAGTTTTCCATGGATTGAAAAAGATAGTGGGGTTAATTTTGATCAGTGGGGTATGCCCCTGGTTGATGCATTAACACATCAATCAACCAATCAGCGTATATTCTTTGGTGGTGATGCGGCTTTCGGTCCAAAAAATGTGATCACGGCTGTAGCCCATGGTCATCAGGCAGCTATTTCCATTGACCTGCATTGCAGGGGAGAAGCCTTGACCGACCGCCCAGAACCATTTACCAATCTGGTCAGCAAAAAAATGGGTATCCATGAGTGGAGCTATGATAATGATGTGGTTAACGATCAGCGTTTTATAGTTCCACAGGCTGAGAAGAAAGCGGCTTTATCTGATCGTAAGCTTGAAGTTGAGCTTGGTTTTGATATTCAGACAGCAATCAAGGAAGCCCACCGTTGCCTGAATTGTGATGTTCAAACCGTATTCGAAAAAGATAAATGTATCGAATGCGATGCATGTGTTGATATTTGTCCGATTGCCTGCATCACCTTTACTGTAAATGGAGAGGAAGATGATCTGCGGACACGACTTAGAGCTCCGGCTTTAAACATAACTCAGGATCTCTATGTATCTGATACACTTCCTACCCAAAGGGTCATGGTAAAAGATGAAGACGTTTGCCTGCACTGCGGCTTATGTGCTGAGCGATGCCCAACATCCGCATGGGATATGCAGCAATATTTATATAAAGTTACCAAAGCAGGTTAAAGAGATGCCTAATTCAAAAATTAATGATTTTGTCATTCGTTTTGCGAATGTCAATGGTACGGGTTCTGCAAGTGCGAATTACCTGTTTGCAAAGGCTATTTTCAGGATGGGAATTCCTGTAACACCCAAAAATATATTTCCGTCCAATATCCAGGGTCTTCCAACATGGTATGATGTAAGGGTAAGTGAAAAGGGTTATCTCGGTCGCCGGGAAGGGGTAGACCTGATGGTTTGTGTGAACCCTCAAAGTATGCCAGAAGATGTGCGTTCGGTAAAAAGCGGAGGATACTTCATCTACGATTGTACTAAAGCACTGAATCCTGACTTGATACGGTCCGATGTTACATATATTGGTCTACCCTTGATGGAAATGTGTCTTAGAGAATTCACAGATCCGCGGCAGCGTCAGTTGTTCAAGAACATTATTTATGTGGGTGCACTTTCAGCTTTACTTGATATAGAATTTTCTGTATTGGAAAAATTGCTGGCTGAGCAGTTTGTGGGCAAAGAGAAACTGGTTGCAATGAATATTAAAGCCCTGAATCTGGGTATTTCATATATTCATAGTAATTATGCCTATCCGCTGGATGTTCGTTTGGAAAGACGTGATCTAATTGGGGATCAAATTCTGATTGATGGTAATTCAGCCTGCGGACTTGGTGCTGTTTACGGAGGTGCGACTGTTGTGGCCTGGTATCCGATCACTCCATCTACATCAGTTGTAGAGGCCTTTGAAACCTATGCAAAGAAATTAAGGGTTGATAAAGAAAATGGAAAGCGTAATTATGCTATTGTTCAGGCTGAGGACGAACTTGCGGCAATCGGGATGGTTATCGGTGCAAACTGGAATGGCGCACGTTCATTTACTGCAACCAGCGGACCGGGCCTTTCTTTAATGAATGAGTTCCTCGGGCTTGCTTATTTCGCCGAAATACCAACCGTACTGATCGATGTTCAGCGTACCGGTCCATCCACAGGTATGCCAACAAGAACCCAGCAATCGGATATTTTATTGGCGGCCTATGCTTCCCATGGCGATACAAAACAGGTTTTGCTTTTTCCATCAACTCCTAAAGAGTGTTTCGAAATGACTGCCGAAGCTTTTGATCTGGCAGAATCTTTACAGACACCAATTATCATGATGACCGACCTTGATCTTGGGATGAACGATCATATGTCGGAACCATTTCACTGGGACGATGCCCGCAAATACAATCGCGGTAAAGTGCTTAATGTGGATGAATTAGAAGAATTGCCACGTTTTGGACGGTACCTTGATGTGGATGATGACGGAATTACCTACCGTACTATTCCAGGAACTCATCCCACAAAAGGCTCATTCTTTACCCGTGGTACTTCGAGGGATGAATATGCAGTCTATACTGAAGATGGACGTGTTTATGCACGTAACATGGAACGTCTCCTGAAAAAATGGGATACTGCAAAAGATATGGTGCCAGCTCCATATCCGTATCAAAAAGAGAATAGGAGTCCTTATGGTTTAATTTTCTTCGGCACTTCAACCTATTCGGCAGAAGAGGCAATGGAGACTATGGCTTCGGATGGTCTTATTTTTGATGCAATCAGGCTGAGGTCATTTCCGTTCAGTCAAACAGTAGAAGACTTTATACAGTCACACGAAAAGGTATTCATTATTGAGCAAAACCGCGATGGCCAAATGCGCAGTCTGCTTATTAATGAGCTCAATGTAAATCCTCAGAAAATGGTTCCTGTTCTCAATTATGATGGAATGCCGATTACAGCGCATACAATTATCAGCCTGATCAGCAAAAATCTGTCGCCGGCACTCAATGGTTCAACAAGTAAAATTCTATCATGACATATATTCGCCCTAAATTCCGCCATCCCGATCTTCCTAAAAATGATCTTGGATATACTACCAGGGAATATGAAGGTTCGCTTTCAACCTTATGTGCCGGCTGTGGACATGATTCAATCAGTGGAAGCATACTCCAGGCTTGTTTTGAGTTATCTATACCGCCACACCGGATTGCTAAATTATCCGGTATTGGCTGCTCTTCAAAGACACCAAACTATTTCCTAGGAAATTCACATGGGTTTAACTCGGTGCACGGAAGAATGCCTTCAGTAGCAACCGGTGCTAATATGGCGAACCGTGATCTGATTTACCTGGGTGTTTCTGGCGATGGTGACACGGCCTCAATTGGAATGGGTCAGTTTGTGCACGTGATTCGCCGTAACCTGAATATGGTCTATATTGTGATGAATAATGGCTGCTATGGATTGACCAAAGGACAAGATTCAGCGACAGCTGATGCAGGTTCAAAGAGCAAAGCGGGTTCTGTAAATCCTTTCCAACCCATTGACCTTGCCGGACTCGCGCTTGAACTTGGAGCAAGTTTTGTAGCACAGAGTTTTTCAGGAGATAAGGA
>CAMBFY010000260.1 GCA_945865415.1 Sphingobacterium thalpophilum | reverse complement strand
ACGTGTTTAATACGGAGATCAGGGAAGTATCCAGTCCGGAACTATACAAGGTGGGACAGGCTGTCAATGCCCAAAAGCTCTCGGCTGATGTACTCATTGCTGCAGTAAGTAGCGAAACTGGTGGACAGGTGATCAGTATTAAGATTCCTGCTGATCCTGCAAGAAGTTATGTATTAACTGTTAGTAAGCCGGAACAACTTACAGAAAATACCGGACCGGGTGCCAGTAAAAAACCAAGCACACCTTCTCCACGAATTCAGTATTGGGTTAACCCTTATTCCGGAAAAATTCTGGGAAACAGCGCTGATAAAAACGCTGTTGCTGAATTTATGCAAATGATGTTCAGTTTGCATCGCTGGTTATTGCTCGACAGAATTGAAGAACCAATATTTGGAGAATTACCAAACAAGAAACTAGGCAGTTATATCAGTGGAACTGCAACGATACTATTTACTTTAGGTGTCATAACCGGTATCATCATCTGGTTTCCTCAAAAAATCAGAAACTGGAAGCAGGGTTTGAAAATAAAATGGAATGCGAACTGGAAACGGGTGAATCATGATATTCATAACAGCCTGGGATTCTATAGCTGTATATTTTTGTTTATGATGGGTATTACTGGTCCGCAATGGTCTTTTGAATGGTACAGAACCGGTCTGAGAAGGACATTAGGCACCTACCAAGCTCCAGAAGCTCCTAAACCTGAAACGCCGAGATCAGATACCTCATCCATAAATAGAATAAAAACAGTGGCGCTCACAGATTATATCAAATCTGTTGATAAGGTTCTTGATTATAAAGGTGATCTGACCATCACTATGCCAGCCGACTCATCGGAAGCTGTACTGATTAACAAAACTAAAACAGGATTTTTTGCTCCGGCAGCAGCAGATAAAATCTATCTGGATCAATATACTTCGGCACTGATTAAAACTGAATTATTTTCAGAAAAGCCCCTTAATGAACGGATTTCGAACTCCATAAAAGCTTTGCATGTGGGTGATGTTTATGGAAAGTTCTCGAAGATTATCTATTTTCTGGCTTGTTTAATTGCTACGAGTTTGCCGGTAACGGGGACGCTGATATGGATTAATAAGATGAAGAAATGAGTTTAAAGCAAATCGATTTTTATCAACAGGTTTATTTGTAATTCATCTCGGATAAAACTTAAGTAACTGGGTAGACAGTCCTGCCGGAATGACATCCGGAATCAATATTCTTTTAAATTACAATTGTCCGGGTAGTGCTTAACGTGTTTTGTTATTGCGATCCGCCCCGAGCGAAGAAGTAATCTCCTTACTAATACTCTAAATTTATAGGATTGCTTCGTCGTTCCTCCTCGCAATGACAGCCCTAGTATCACGGCTCCAATGACACAGTCCCAATTTGATAAGGTTCATTATCTGAACCCTGTTCCAGTCCATATCTCCCATCTCTTATCTCATATCTCAATACTCCTTCCTATCTTTACATCATGCGTTTCGATATCCTTACCGTTTTACCCGACCTGCTTGAAAGTCCATTTGCCCATTCTATTTTACAAAGGGCACAGAAAAAAGGACTTGCCGAGATTCATGTGCATAATCTTCGGGATTATTCAAATCATAAGCAAAAGTCGGTTGACGATTACCAATATGGTGGTGGCAGCGGAATGGTGATGAGTATCGAGCCCTTTGCAAACTGCATTGAAAAACTGCGGTCAGAACGTAATTATGATGAAATCATTTTTATGACGCCTGATGGTGAGACGCTCAATCAAAGTATGGCCAATGAGCTTTCAGATAAAAAAAATGTGATTATTCTGGCGGGTCATTATAAGGGAATAGACCAGCGGATCAGGGATATTTTTGTCACCAGAGAAATTTCTATTGGGGATTATGTGCTTTCGGGAGGTGAATTACCGGCTGCGGTTTTAGTGGATAGTATTGTAAGGTTACTTCCTGGAGTTTTGAATGATGAAACATCAGCTTTGTCAGATTCTTTTCAGGGAGAGTTATTGGATGCACCGGTCTATACCCGTCCGGCCGATTGGCATGGGTACAGGGTACCAGATATTTTGTTAAGCGGGCATCAAGCTGCCATAAATGAATGGAGGCATGAGCAGGCGTTAGAGCGGACTAAAAAGCGTCGTCCAGATTTACTTGAATAATGAGTTCCATTAATGTTTTGAAAGTGCTAATCAGTAAAATAAAAACGGGAAAATATCAAAACAAACTTTTTTAAATAAAAAATTTTTCCTAATATTGCAATCCGATTTTTACGGGCTAAAAATCGAATTAAGAGTTTAAAATCATGGATTTAGTAAAATTTGTTGAAGAGCAGGCAGTAGTCAAAAAGCAAGTTCCTGCATTCAAAGCCGGTGATACCGTTAGTGTTCACTATAAAATTCGCGAAGGAAATAAAGAACGTATCCAGATCTATCAGGGTGTTGTTATCCAGCGCAATAGTGTGGGTGTGAATGAAACTTTTACCGTTCGTAAAATGTCAAATGGAGTAGGTGTAGAGCGTATCTTCCCTGTAAACTCTCCTAATATTGATAAAATTGACGTTAACAGTCATGGAAAAGTCCGCAGGGCAAAATTATTCTACCTGCGTGAACTTACCGGAAAAGCTGCTCGTATCAAATCGAAAAGAGTGTAATTTTAATATAGTTTATTGCCTCTCGAATGTTATTCGGGAGGCTTTTTTGTATACAAGCTTTTTGTATACAAGCTGTTATTAAGGCAAATGATGATTATAAATGGCTTTATTCTAGTATTTTTAAGGAAATTAAAAACAATTTGCTCATTTTCTAATTTGCTAATTCTTATCTATGAATATCGAGTTTCTTGAACAAATATTTTTTGGAAATAGCCTCAGAAACTATCTGTATTTATCTTCAATCCTGCTTTTCGGGTTATTATTTAAACGAGTATTCTCCAAATTATTGAACAGGCTTATGTTCCTGTTATTTAAGAGAATTGAACCGGATACTAAACCAAAAGTATTTATTGAAATGCTTTTAAAACCTGTAGAGTTTCTCATTATTCTGATTGTCATTTATTTATCTATCAATCAGTTAGATTATCCTTTGAATGAAGTGATATTCCGTCGGACAAGCCTCATCGATAATGTCCCCACACTTTATGAGTTAAAGGTCGTGCAAGTGGTAGACAAGCTGATTTTATTACTTTTTATAATTTCTGCTTTTTGGATTTTGTTGAGAATAATAGATTTTATTGCGCATGTTTTTAAATACAAGGCATTATTTTCTTTGTCAAAATCGGATGATCAGATGGTTCCATTTATCAAGGAGCTTTCTAAAATTATAACCGTCATCTTTGCTTTTTTTGTGATACTGGGTACTGTTTTCAATCTCAATGTAGCTACAATTATTGCCGGTTTAGGTATTGGTGGTATTGCTGTGGCATTAGCTGCTCAGGATAGCCTTCAGAATCTTCTTGGATCATTTACCATCTTTGCCGACAAACCTTTTCTAGTTGGCGATTTGGTTAGGATCGATAAGTTTGAGGGTACAGTTGAAAAAGTTGGATTTAGAAGTACCGTTATTCGTACCCTAGATAAGACCCTGGTCATTATTCCCAATAAGAAGATGGTTGACAGTCCGCTAGAAAATCTCAGTCTTCGGAATCTCAGGAGAGTGAAATTTAAAATTGGACTCAGATATGATACCTCTGCTGAAGTGATACGGAAGATTTGTGAAGAAGTACAAAAGGTGGTGAATGATCATCCGGTAACCAACGAGGATACTTTGGTTACTTTCGATTCTTTTGGTGATTCTATCCTTAATATACAGGTACTCTATTTCATTTCAATTGTTGACTATAATGACTACATGCGTATCCGACAGGATCTAAACTATAAGATCATGGCAATTGTAAAAGTGAATGGTGCTGATTTTGCATTTCCTACACAAACGGTTTTCAACGAAT
>CAMBFY010000259.1 GCA_945865415.1 Sphingobacterium thalpophilum | reverse complement strand
TAACTATTTATTGCATAAAAAAGAGGCTGCTCTTTTGAGACAGCCTCTTTTAATTACATCTTTGTTTATAATTTTTTAAGCTATTTGAAACGTTTTTCCTTGCAGTATAGAGATCGCTTCATTTGCTAAATCGTCTGTAAGTCCAACTGTTGAACTGGTTAAAACCAGATTATCTTTAATGTTCTTCGGCAGCCCATTTAGCATTTTATCATCATCAATAATTACAAACTCCTCGTTGGGTACGTGTTTTTTTTTGTACCATTCCAATATTTCATCTTTACGACTAATTTGCATGCTGTTAGTCTTCAACCTGTGAATTTTTCTAGGACTAATTCCTCTGGATTTTAATAATTCCTTCCATTGAGAAACATTGTATTTCGTCTTATGTGATGTTGTCAATATCACAGACGCATTTGTAGCCGATAGAATTCGCTGAAACGCTTTAACTGATTTTGAATTAAACATAGGAAAGCCATCTTCCATAAACTCCAGTTTTCTCCAAGAGCCTGCAGGAACCAACACACCATCTATATCTAACAAAATTAACATAATACAAATTTACAACTTATTATCTATTAGAGGTTATTCGTGTAATAAATTCCAGATCCAAGTCATTATACTTCGCATCTAATTCATTGAGATAGGCAATTTTTGCCGCAGTGTCCCAATCTTCTTCAACTAATTCCATCAAATCCCAGGTCGTTGCCTTAGTTGCTGATGTGTAAAGACTGGATACTTTTCCGATTTCAAAGCTCATAATCAAGGAGCTCAAATATCTGTGGTGACCCTCTATAATTAAATTGTCACATACCTTAATCTCGTCAAATCTGATGTCATTCTTCATTTTCTGACACATCCTAAAAATGATAGGAACGCACAATTTGGGTTGTGTGGGGAGAAAGGAAAAACTATTAGACTTAATAAACGTTCTAATAAATTCAGGCGTAATCATTTGCATGTCTATGGTAAATCGCTATTAATGTATTCATGTTTTTTACTAGCCTAACTTTGTCCCGTTAATTTCAAAATCTTAATTTTTACAATAAAAGATTCCACCGATGTTTTTATGTGCGACCGTCCCTTTTATGCGTAAGGTTTGTAAAGTCCGTGGCGATATTTATGGGATGTTCTTGACTTTATGGTTTTTTAATAGCTACACCTTCTTTTTAAGCTGTATAGTCCATATTTGCTTAAAATCCCTATTTGGAAAAACCCATCTTATAAAAAACTTGGCTGAAGCCTCCCCTCAGTGAACAGCGCAGCTAATCCCAACGCTCAAATACTCATTCTCAAAAAATGTTTTTTATTATGGAGCAACCGGTATGCCTACCCCAGATCCAATTAATTATCCCCTACAGAACCAATTTTCCAATCATAAACCCTTCTCAAAGAAGAAATTTCCTTCAATTGCTCCACTCCTGCTCTACTAAAGCCTGTTTCATTCACATTTACTGCTTCAAGATGCTTTAAACTAGAAATAAGGGGAATAGTATGATCGGTAATTGGATTTTTTTCAATCCGAAGCTTTTCCAAATTGATTAGTAGCGGTAAAAAATCCAAATCCTTATCAGTCAGATTGCAGCCTGATACATTTAGCCAGATTACATTTTTGGCAATTGATTTAAGTTCCGGCTTGATTAAACTTAGTTGATTGCCTTTATCTACTGGCAAGGTAATATCCAGCATCAGGGGTTGATGTTGCATGATCCTGATATTCAAACCAAGATTGCGTAAACGATCAATCAACTGTAAATTGCTAAAAGCTGGAATATCCGGATTTCTTGTTGGGTAATCAGAATCTGCAGATTCAGCCGCATTTCCGTTATTTCCAATGTTTAAATAATTGGCAATGATCGGTTTAATGGTCTGGGTGTTTTTTAATTCACTCATCCTTTTTCCATTTATGGCACCTCCTTTATCAATCCACCAGTGAATGATTTCTACTTCTGCCTTCGTTAATGGAGTTTTTCCATCGGTAGGCATAAATTCGTCGTGTTCAGGATCGAGGGTTATCCGCTTATACAATTCACTATCATTAAGAGAACCGGCAACAACTGCCGGACCATTTTTTCCTCCTTTATACAGATCAGCCAATGTTTTCATGGATAGTTCACCCTTCATTTTGCCGTCTCTATGACATTGTGAACAACGCTGAATTAATATAGGCTGAACAACATCTTCGAAAATCATGGCCTGTTCAACACTTGTGGGTTTTATTCTTTCTTGTTGGTTAAGGACCTCAATAGACAAATATTCCGCACCATGGGTCAATGTTCCCCCCTGATGCCCGGTATAGCTCAGCAGACCTACAATTAAAAGACAGAGAACAGTAAAAAATGATCGTTTAATAACCGGTAACTTTTTAAATGTCTGGTCGCTAATCAGGTATAACACGCCCGAGAAAAGCGCCAGTATAATACCAGAATTTTTATGGTCATTTAATGCGGTCGTTTCATAATCACCACTTAATGATAAGATGTAACCAAAGACACAAGCCAATACAGCCGAAATGAAGCCAAGTAACAAGATGAATGATACCGAAGCCTTCAGATGTGCATATTTCTCTCTGTAGGAGGCTAATTCAAAAATGGTGGCCAGCAAAAGAAAGCCAATTGGTAGATGAACAACAAGCGGATGCAGTCTACCTGAAAACAAGGCTATATCCAAAAGCATAGATTATACCCGGGTTAACTTTATGGGTGCTGAGTTATTTGCGTTCCACTGGCAAACGTAAATATTTTTATCCTCATCAATACATACATCATGACAGTGTTGAAACAGCTGTCCAGGCGCCTGCATGGTTGCCTGCAATATGTTGTTTTTATAAACCGGTGCATTTCCCCCAGGATTGGAAATTACTTTATTCGAGGCATCTAAAATAGTTACAAAACCACTGTTACCTCCTATCATTTTTCCGGCTTCATCATTTGACCAACAAACTCCAGCATATAGATTTTCGCCATCCATTACCGGACGGCAAACATGCATTCCTGGTAAATCAATGCGACGAATAAATTTGCCATCGAGCGTAAATACCTTAAAACAATTCTCCTCCCTGGATGTGCAAATTAAGGTTGGCATATTTTTGTTTCTGTAATCTATGGCAACACCATGCGCACAGCGAAGATTCCAATCAGGATTTGCATTTTTTCTTCCGCCAAAATGCCTGATATATTGGCCATTGCTATTGTATTGAATAATATAATCAGAACCGTAACCATCTGCTAGATAAATATCACCGTTTGGACCAACTGCCGTTTCTGTCGGCATAAACTTTTCATCATCTTTGTAAACACCAATTGTTTTTGGGTGTCCGATAGAAAAAATTATTCTCCCGTTTAAATCGGTTTTGATTACCTGTCCGGCCTGAGCATTCCATGCCCCCGATTTATTTTGATACCATCCGCAGTCTACTATTAATAAGAAATCTTCACCACCTTCCTTGCTGATGGATAAACCATGCCCACCCGGCCAGGATGTTCCCCAATTATCCAGTAGTTTTCCTGATTTGTCGAAGATTAAAATATTGTTTTGTGTGTGATCTCCGAGCATAATAAGTCTTCCTTTACTATCCTGAACCATTTCATGACAATTAAATAGCGGATTACTAGTGACACTTATCTTGGCCCAGGCTTTATCAACTTTGTATTTGTAATCACCATGGCCTATAATTTCATCAGCAACATTACTGTAATCTAATGGATTAGAAAACGCTACACTTGAACCAGCGATGCTAACAGCAGTTGCCATGCTTGTATTTTTAAGAAAATTTCTTCTGGAAATCATATCTATATATCTCTATTTAATTAAAAATTAATGTTTGTGAATAAAATAACCTCTTCTAGCTTAAAATATCTTTAACAACTTTTCCTTCCACATCCGTTAATCGGAAACGTCTGCCTTGAAATTTATAAGTCAATTTTTCATGATCTACTCCCATAATATGCATCAAAGTGGCATGAAAATCATG
>CAMBFY010000258.1 GCA_945865415.1 Sphingobacterium thalpophilum | reverse complement strand
CCCAGTTGATTCCAATATGTCTGTTCATATTTTTTTCAAAACGTGACTTTAGTTTCAATAACAGTTCTTCAACTTCTACCGGTAATAAATATTGATTCTTGTCCATCTGAATATGATTTGTGAGCCGAAATTACAATTGCTCAATAAGTTTAAAGATGAAAAAAAAATGGAATCTTGAAGTGCTGCCTGATTCTTGCTCTCTTTTAAATCTTCGATTTAATTAACAGACGTTGTTGTAAGTTATTTTTTTCAAATTTTGACAGTTATTTGACAGCTGCTAAATGAGAAAGCATGGTCAAAGAAACTTTATAACATGGTTGCCAGATAAAGGGATGAAACCATTTTTATAGTTCATTTTTCCAAAAGTCAATCGACTGATAATTCGCTTAAGGAGCGATTTTTGCCTTTAAAAACTGTGGAAAACTTTTTTGTGGGAGATAGTGGTAAAAAGTGGTAAGTTATTTACTTTTACAGTTGAATTATAGATTAAATACCGATAATGTCTCACTTCTTAGGAGAATTTGATTGTAAACTTGATGCTAAAGGCAGGATGATGATACCATCCAGTCTGAAGAAACAGCTTCCTGAAGCTGAGCGTGAAGGGCTTGTGATCAATCGGGGCTTTGAGAAGCATCTGGTGATATATACTAAAAAGGAGTGGGATAGTATTACCGAAGAACTGAGTAAGCTGAATGCTTATGAAAAAAAGAGCAGGGATTTTATCCGCTATTTCACACGTGGTGCCACCGAGCTTTCATTAGACTCTGCAAACCGTATTCTTTTTCCTAAAGCTTTAATGGAATATGCCGAAATAAGTGGCGAGGTTGTTCTTTCATGTGTATTGAATAAAATTGAGGTTTGGGCAAAAGATGCTTATGATTCTCAAATGGATAATGAGCCTGAAAACTTCGCCAATCTTGCAGAGGAAGTGATGGGCAGTATGGGAAGGAGGGCGCATGACTGATTATCACAACCCGGTTATGCTTCAGGAATGTATTGATGGATTGAACATTAAGCCTGATGGAATTTATGTAGATGTAACATTCGGGGGTGGTGGACATTCCCGCGAAATATTAAAGTACCTGGGTCCGAAGGGTCGTTTGCTTGCATTTGACCAGGATTCTGATGCTCAAAATAATTTACCAAAAGATGATCGATTAACCTTTATTGATCAGAACTTCCGCTACCTCAAAAATAATTGCCGTTTGCAGGGCGCCATTCCTGCTGATGGTATTCTGGCTGATCTGGGTGTCTCTTCTCATCAATTTGATCAGCCAGAACGGGGGTTCTCCATTCGGTTTGATGCCGATTTGGATATGCGAATGGATCAGAGTGGTTTACTTACAGCTAAACAGGTAGTTAATACTTATAGCGAAGAGCAGTTGCATCGGATTTTTGGAATCTATGGAGAAATCAAAAATGCTAAAACATTGGCTCAGACCCTGGTAACCCAGCGGCTTAATAAGTCAATTGATACAGTTGATGAGCTAAAGAAAGCTATCTCTAAGCTAATTCCGAAAGGGAAAGAAAATAAATATCTGGCTCAGGTTTTTCAGGCTCTTCGAATAGAAGTTAATCAGGAACTCGAAGCCTTGAAAGAGTTTTTAGAACAGACAATAGATGTGCTTAAAACTCAGGGCCGACTTGTAGTGATGTCTTACCATTCGCTGGAGGACAGGCTGGTCAAAAATTATATCGCCAAAGGTAAGTTTCAAGGTGAATTGGAGAAGGATTTTTTTGGAAACCCGATCAAACCTTTGGAAAGTATCACCCGCAAAGCCATCGTAGCTTCTGGGGATGAAATAAAACTTAATAACAGGGCCAGAAGTGCCAAGCTGAGAATTGCTGAAAAAAATTAAGCTTAAAATAGCTTGAATAATGGGTAATCAATTTAAACAAGACAAAACGGACGAAGGATTGGATAAGATTACCAAACCTGTTGCTGAGCAATCAGAGAAGGCGGAGCTTCCAAAAAATTTCTTTACCCTGATGTTTACTGAGGGAGTAATCTCAAAGGAGTCAGCCACTCATTTACTTCCATTTGTCGTTTTCATCGCTTTTTTGGCGATGATCTATATCGGTAACCGGCATTTTGCGGAGAATAATATCCGGGATATCGACAAGCTTAGTAAGGAAGTGAAAGAATTAAGCTGGGATTTTAAAACATTAAAAGCTGATTTGATGCTAAAAAGCACCCAGACTGAAGTAGCAAAAGTGGTGGATTCACTGGGTTTGATCGAACCGAATGAACCACCGAAAAAGATTGTAATACGTGAGGGAGAATTTAATTAATTGACAATTGACAATTGACAGTTGATAATTAAGCAGGTAACAGACAACAGATAACATGAATATAAGAACCGACATATTGCTTCGCGTTTACATTGCCTTTGGGATGATTGTAATGCTTGCTTTTGCGGTACTTTATAAATTGGTGGATGTTCAGATTGTGGAAGGAAAGAAATGGAGATCGATTGCGGACAGTCTGTCTACCCGCTTTGTAAATGTAGAAGCAGCCAGGGGTAATATTTATTCTGTTGATGGAAGTTTGTTAGCTACCTCAGTTCCCGAATATGAAATTCGTATGGATATGCTAGCAGCAGGTATCGAAAAAGATGAGGTATTTTATGCAAAAGTAGACTCTTTAGCTGATAAGCTTTCTTTCTTTTTTGGCGATAAATCTGCAAAGCAATATTCCAGGATGCTTCGTGAAGCACGGGCAGATAAGCAACGTTACCTGCTATTGAAACGTAATGTAACTCATCCTGAATTAAAGCAGATTCGAAAGTTCCCGATTTTTAATATGGGTAGATACAAAGGCGGATTAATTTCTGTTCATCAGAACAAACGAATTCTGCCGTTTCAGACTCTGGCAGCCCGAACTATTGGTTACAAGAACAAAAATGTACAGCCTGTAGGTCTTGAGGGCGCATATAGTACCTATATAGATGGAGAGAGCGGTAAGCGCATGATGCAACGAATTGCAGGTGGTGTTTGGATGCCTGTTAACCAGGATATTGAAATAGCACCTAAAGAAGGAGCTGATATCATTTCAACGATTGATATCAATATGCAGGATGTAGCTCAAAGAGCATTGAAAAAGCAATTAATTACCAGTGATGCTGATTATGGTTGTGTTATTCTAATGGAAGTAGCAACAGGTGAAATCAGAGCTGTTGCCAATTTCAGTAAGGTAAGTGAAGGCGAATACAAAGAGCGGTTCAACTATGCCATTGCTGCGAGTCAGGATCCGGGATCTACATTTAAACTGGCTTCCTATATGGCTCTTATTGAGGATAAAAAGGTCGATACAAGCACCCTGGTTTCTACCGGAGATGGGACTTATCGTATTCCCGGACATACAATTCGCGATTCTCATGGAAGTATCGGAACTGTTTCTGTGAAGCGTGCTTTTGAAGAATCATCAAATGTTGCTATTGCAAAATTGATTAATTCAGCTTATCGAAATGATCAGGAAAAATTTTCTGCACACCTATATGAATGGGGTTTGAATAAGAAATTGGCACTTCAGATTCCCGGGGAGGGTCAGCCGATTATAAAGAATCCAAAAAATGGAAGCTGGAACAAGAATCAAACCCTGCCGCAAATGGCTTATGGTTATGAGATGCAAATGACTCCATTGCAGATGCTGGCATTTTATAATGCGGTAGCTAATAATGGAAGATTTATTGCTCCGATTTTTGTCCGTGAGATCAGAAGGCTTGGAAATACAGTGGAGCAATTTAAGGCCAGAGTAATCAATGAGAAGATCGTTTCGGATGAGACCATCAAAAAAGCCCAGAAGCTTCTTGAAGCAGTAGTTGAAAACGGAACAGGGAAAGGGCTTGCATCTCCACTTTATAAAATTGCAGGAAAAACCGGAACTGCTCAGGTTGCAGATGCCAATAAAGGGTATCAAGTGGATAAGAAGTATCAGGCTTCATTTTGCGGTTATTTTCCGGCCGATAATCCAAAATATTCCCTGATTGTTGT
>CAMBFY010000257.1 GCA_945865415.1 Sphingobacterium thalpophilum | reverse complement strand
TCAGGTATTCATCAAATTGGTATCGGGATTCTGAAAAGCGAAAAGGTGGTTACACACTTGAACTCATTGATCCGGAATCTATTTGCATAGGTTCTCAGAACTGGAAGGCCAGCATGGATAGCTCTGGAGGAACTCCCGGCCGGATGAATTCTGTTTATCAAAATAATTTTAATTCAGATGTGTTAAAGTTAATTGAAATAGAGGTCTTAGACAGCCTGAAAATTTTACTGACTTTTAATAATGCCGTAGATAGTTTAAAAGCGAGCTCAAACAGCAATTACTTTTTAAATAATGGGGTAGGTAATCCCATTAAAAACCAAATAAGCGAACCTGACTTTAATCAGATTGTATTAACATTTAGGGAGCCTTTTAGTAAGGGTCAAACCTATCGGCTGACAACCAACAATATCAGTGACTGTAAAAACAGAACAATCCCTGATGAATTCAATTCATTGGAATTTACTATTAGTCGAAATATTGGCAAGAATGACATCATTTTAACAGAAATCCTATTCAACCCAAGAGCGGGGGGCGCCGATTTTATTGAGATCTTAAATAACAGCGATCATGAACTTGATTTAAAAGATCTTTACATAGGCAGAATTATTAAGGACAGCATAAATTCAATAAGACAACTGAGTAAAAAACAACTATTTATTGAGCCGGACAATTACATCGCACTCAGTCCGGATCCCGAAAACATTAAAAAAGAATACTTTATAAAAGATATTACCTCAATTCTTAAACTTGATCCTTTTCCCCAATTTAATGATGATGCCGGAACTGCAGTATTGATCAGTAATGGTCAACTTATTGATGTGCTGAGCTACACTGAAAAAATGCATTTTCAGCTTCTTAAAACTAAGGAGGGTGTAAGTTTAGAGCGTAGTAAATTGAACAGACCTAATAATGAACCCGGAAATCTCCGATCTGCTACTTCCGCTTCTGGTTTTGCAACTCCGGGTTATAAGAATTCACAAAATTCTGACAATCCTGTTTATCAGGAAAATATAACTCTTTCATCAAAAACATTTTCTCCCGATAACGATGGCTTCGAAGATTTATTGGAGATTAACTACCAGTTTCCCGAACCTGGAAAAATCGCTAATATTTCTATATTTAACGTTCGTGGGATGTTAATAAAAAGGCTCTTGAAGAATCATACATTAAACATTGAAGGGTCATTTGTTTGGGATGGTTTTAATGAACATAGTCAGTTGGTACCCGGTGGTATATACCTTCTTCAGGCAAACATTTTTGATAAAGATGGACGAATTAGCAAGTTTACAAAGTCATTTGTTCTCGCTGTAAAGCTTTAATATCAAGAATTCGGATATTTAATATCTAAAGCAATACAGATTTTCTAACTTTGATGAAAACCTATTTTTATGTTAGATAGAATTGTGGTTATTGGATCCAATGGGCAGATAGGTACAGAATTAGTCACAGAATTAAGGAAGAGCTATGGTGATGGGAATGTTATAGCTTGTGATATTAGAAGGCCGGATTACGATATTAAAAATGCAGGTCCTTTTGAATTTGTTAACGTCCTTGAAAAGGATATACTGAAGCAATTATTCCATAAATATAAGCCCACACAGGTATATCTGCTTGCGGCACTTTTATCTGCAACTGGCGAACAAAATCCAAAATTAGCCTGGGATTTGAATATGAACGGCTTATTGAATGTCCTTGATCTTGCATTAGAATACAAAACGGCCCGTATTTACTGGCCAAGTTCTATTGCAGTTTTCGGGCCAAATTCACCTAAAGTTCAAACCCCACAACTGTGTGTGATGGATCCAAATACAGTTTATGGAATCAGTAAGCTTGCAGGTGAACGCTGGTGTGAATATTACTTTCATCGTTACGGACTGGATATCAGAAGCATCAGATATCCTGGCCTGATCAGCTGGAAGGCAGCACCCGGAGGTGGAACAACGGATTATGCCATACATATTTTTCATGATGCACTCAGAAAGAGTAGTTATAAAAGCTTCCTTTTGGCTGAGACTGAATTACCCATGATGTATATGGATGATGCAATTCGTGCAACTATTGAATTGATGGATGCTCCCGCTGAAAAAATAAGTATCAGATCTTCTTATAATTTAACTGGTATGAGTTTCACACCCGAAGTTCTTGGGAATGAAATTAAAAAACACATTCCTGATTTCACCTTAGGATATACCGAATATGACCAACGTCAGGTAATTGCTGACAGCTGGCCAAAATCCATAAATGATACAGTTGCCAGTAATGATTGGGGATGGAAACCTGAATTCAACCTTTCTAAAATGACAGAATCCATGATAAAAAACCTGAAAAGATAATTAGAAAACTTTCGTGATTTTTAATGTTCTGATTAGGTAAAATAAATAATTCGCTAGAGAGAGCTGAAATTTTATGAGGACATGTATTTTAGCAGCAAAATTGATTATTTTTAGTTAACATAAGACTCAAACAATATATAAAATGGGAAGAGCATTCGAGTTCCGTAAAGAAAGGAAATTCAAACGTTGGGCAAAAATGGCTGTACAATTTACCCGTCTGGGTAAAGAGATTGTTATGGCAGTAAAAGATGGAGGGTCAAATCCTGATGCAAATTCACGTCTTAGAACCGCTATGCAAAATGCTAAGGCTGTCAATATGCCGAAGCATACAGTTGAAGCCGCCATAAAAAGAGCAAGTAACAAGGATGAAAGCAACTATGAAGAAATTGTATATGAAGGTTATGCTCCACATGGCGTAGCAGTGCTGATTGAAACAGCTACTGATAATACCAACAGAACAGTGGCCAATGTTCGAAGCTATTTTAATAAAACCAATGGCACGCTGGGTAAAACTGGCTCACTTGATTTTATTTTTACGCGGAAATCAGTTTTTAGATTTGAACCGGGAGAAATGGAATTGGATGAACTGGAATTTGAGCTAATTGATGCCGGACTTGATGATCTGTATGTTGAAGTTGATGAGTCAGGGAAAGATATTGGCGTAATTCATACTTCATTTGAAGACTTCGGAAAAATGCAAAAAGCACTTGAGGAAAGAAATATTGCTGTGATCAGTGCTAAACTCGAGCGTATTGCCGAATCAACAACTCAAGTAACTGAAGAACAAGCTGCAGATGTTTTAAAATTGATTGATAAACTGGAAGATGATGATGATATCCAGGCGGTTTATCATAATATGGCTGAATAAATTGATTTATGACCTTCGAAGATTTTTTAATCAAGAAAAGAATTGATCCTGTAAAGCTTAAGGCAAAGGAACAATCATTTTTTTCTGAATTTGAAAGTCATTTTCAACAAATGGGTGAAAAAAGCTTTGACCATAGCAAGAAGTTCTGGTTCAATAAATTAAGAAAGACTTATCACTTAAAAGAAGAGATCAAAAATGTAGACACTCCTGATAATAGCCATGAAAAACTATCAACGGAGCGTTCTTTTCAGGAGAAACCAATCTATAAATCAAGATTTAATGCTGCGAAAACACAGCAAAACGACCTGATCACTCAAGAAACAGAAAGCAATCCTCCTCCCAAATACATACCCAGATTTAAAGCAGCTGTTAATCCATCGGAGCAAAATTTAGCTGCCGAAATTAATAAAAATGTAGAATTGGAGCATAAGGTAATACCTGTATATAAACCGAGATTCAAGGCAAAAATTGAAGAAAAACAGCATGAAATTCAGGGAGAATCTGCTGCAGACTCAAATTCAAATCTTAAATCTTCCTATAAACCAAGATTTAAACCGGGTATAACTAAAAAAAGCTCAAAGACTGAATAATCATCTTTTATGAGAGAATATCCAGGATATAAATTCAGGCTCTGCAAATGCAGGATCCCAACTATTATGACCGGCTTCAGGATAAATTGTAAACTTAGGTTGTTGATTTACCCTCTTGAGTTCATTAACAACCACCTCCGATTTTGAAAGGGGTACTGTTGTATCCTTTCCTCCGTGAAATATCCATAAAGGAACATTCTTATACTTTTTCACG
>CAMBFY010000256.1 GCA_945865415.1 Sphingobacterium thalpophilum | reverse complement strand
TCTCTGAGAGTTAATGTATTTGGATATTTTATTTTAGAACCGTACTATGCGATTCCATTTCAACGAAAAGATGTGAGTACAGGGCTTTTCGGTTTAGTTTTCGCTCCAGGTTGGTAAGTAAAGAAAGCGGTCTAGGCCGCTTTCTTTACTTAAATAAAACCCTTCTAAGCGTAATTTCGTAGGTCACTGTAATCCAAACATGGAATACTCTTTTATAAAAATCTATAGTTTCAATAAATTACTAACAACATAATGAAATCCATATTCAATATTCTACTGATCATACTTTGCGCTTCATACACAAGCTGCGGACAAACAAACTCTAACAACAAGGCAACTGCAACTAAAAGCTTGTCCTTCCCTGTCCAGAAATCTGAAGCAGAATGGAGAAAAGTACTCAGTCCACTTGCCTTTGAAATTATGGTGAAAAGAGGAACAGAACCGCCCTTCCGTAACGCTTATAATGACAATCATCAGAAAGGAATTTATGTGAGCGCCGCAACCGGTGAGCCACTATTCAGTTCGGATGATAAATTCGAATCAGGAAGCGGCTGGCCAAGCTTTACAAAGGCTATAAAAGCGGGTGTAATAACCGTTGTAACAGATAACAGCCATGGTATGATCCGTGATGAAGTGATCGAAACCAAAACCGGTCTTCATCTTGGCCATGTGTTTGATGATGGACCCAGAGACAAAGGCGGAAAGCGCTATTGCATGAACTCTGCTGCATTAAAGTTTATAAAAAAATAATCAGGAAAGATTTCTGACCGTGGTGTTCATAGTTTGGATACCAGAAACCAAAATCTGCTCAAAATCGAGCCCTATAGTTAAATCTATCCAATCAGGATTAACCGACCTGACTATTCTATCCTTCTGAATACGCGTAAATTTACTGATGTGTTTAAACCTTTCCATCGCAATGGTTTCAGAACTTAATTCTTCAAAGTATACCAGCCTGGTGAGTTGCTGTCCGGAATCAAAAAATAAATTAGGCATCTGCCTGTAAAAACTCATGGTCTTCATCAGGTCAGAACTCATCCCTACATGGATACAACTGCGGTTACGGTCCGTAACTAAATAAATAAATTTTCTGGTCTTCATAGCTGGTTTAATTAGGATCGGCATCTATTAAAATTTAAATTTTTTGTTCTGAAAATATTTACTAATTTTATGAGCATAAATTTACTAACATTTTTAGTATTTCCAAATTTATTTTAAAAATGTCAAACATCTCTTCAAATCTGAAGTACCTACGCAAGAAAAAAGGACTTACACAACAGCATTTTGCTGAAACTCTGGAAATCAAACGCTCCCTAGTAGGAGCATACGAGGAAGATCGGGCTGAGCCTAAATATGAGTTATTAAAAAAATTCGCGGAGTTTTATGAGCTTTCAATGGATGAACTCATCAATGACCGCATTGATGACCGATGGAAACCAAAACCCAAAGGAGATCCGGCAAATATTCGGGTGTTAAGTATTTCAGTAGATAGTCAGGACCGTGAGAATATCGAACTTGTTCCGGTAAAAGCAAGTGCAGGGTATTTAAATGGCTATGGAGATCCTGAGTACATCAGTGAACTACCTAAATTCCATTTACCTATGTTTCGCCAGGGAACGTACCGTGCATTTGAAATTACGGGTGATTCCATGCTTCCTCTTCAATCGGGAACTATTGTTGTTGGCGAGTATCTCAACAACTGGAATGATGTAAAACCTGGCGATACTTATGTGGTAATAAGTAAAAATGACGGGATAGTTTATAAAAGAATTGGAAACAGGATAAAAGAAAATAAAACGATCAAACTCATTTCTGATAATCCAGTGTATGAACCTTATACCATAGCATCCGATGAATTACTCGAAATATGGAAAGCAAAAGCCTATATCAGTACAAACTTCCCTGAACCGGCACCTGAACCAACACTTGAAACCTTAACCAATATGGTTTCACAAATGCAGAAATCTATCTCAAACCTGGATAAAAACCGGAATTAACCTAATTTAACATATCCCAATTAAACTATCCATCGATAAAATCGTCTATAAGAGTAATTAAACACTTACAGATATGAATCCATCGTGATGTTACCCATAACCCGAAGGGGAAATGATTATCAAATCACGATAGCGTCATCTCCATTAAAAAAAAAAAAAATAAGAAGATGAAAAAGTTATTGATTATCACAGTTTTGTTTTCCGGACTTATTACTGCCGGGTTTGCACAAGATACTACAGCAGGGAAAAGGATTGCCGGTCGTGGCGCATACGGACAGCGCTCTGCCCAGGAAATAAAATCACCTGAAGAACGTGCGAAAATGAGTACCGATGCGCTCGAAAAAAGGCTAAATCTTAGCAAAGAACAGAAAGAGAAAGTTTATGCCTTAAATCTTGAACGTGCCGAAAAAATGGAAAAACTTCGTAATTCTGAGATGGAAATAAGAAAATCTCAGATAGAAAAGCGTAAAGAGATGATGATTGAATCTGAAAAGAAGATGAATAAGATTCTAACTGAGGAGCAACAAAAAATGATGGAAGAGATAAAACAAAAAGCTAGAGAGAGAATGAAACAAAGGTCGGAACACAGACCCGGAATGAGAAAGGGCTAATTAGCTTCATTCATTTTAAATAAAAGCGGCTCATTTCAGGCCGCTTTTATTATTTTTAAGAAAAAAAAATGTGAAGGAAATCAATACATTCATTTCAGATAGTCTTCAAAAACGCATCAGTGATAATTCATACCGGACTTTAAAACCGGAGAATTCGTTGGTAGATTTTTGTTCAAATGATTACCTGGGGTTTTCCAGATCTGCAGAATTAAAAATTCTTTTTCAAAAAGAACTACAGAACCGTCCTGAATATCACCTGGGCTCTGGTGGTTCAAGATTACTGGCCGGAAATCACAGTTTTACCGAAAACCTTGAGCATCAGATAGCCATTTTCCACGATTCAGAAAGTGCACTAATTTATAATTCAGGTTTTGATGCTAATATTGGTTTGTTTTCTAGCCTTCCACAACGCGGAGATACCATTATTTCAGATGAATTTATACATGCTTCAATCATCGATGGTATCAGACTAAGCCATGCAAGCAGATTCATCTTCAGGCATAATGACCTCATCAATCTGGAACAGAAGTTAAAACTTGCAAAAGGGAGAATATTTATTGTTGTAGAAAGTGTCTATTCTATGGATGGAGATGAAGCACCACTACAGGAAATAATAGATCTGGCTGATAAATACAATGCAGCCCTTATCGTCGATGAAGCTCATGCTGTTGGAATCTTTGGAGCTTCTGGAAAGGGTGTAGTTTATGACCTGGGCCTAAGCACTAAGGTATTCGCCAGAATTATAACATTTGGTAAAGCTTTGGGTACACATGGTGCAGCCATCCTTGGTAGTAGTCAGCTGAGAGCTTACCTAATTAATTTTTCCAGGTCATTAATCTATACAACTGCTGCACCCTTCCTAAATCATCTGGCAATAAAATGCGCATATACCTTCCTGAAAAGCAAGGATCATCAGTCAGAGATTCGTGAACGGATTGATTATTTCACCAAAAATATCAGTCCAGGCCTTAAACTTCTAAAAAGCCGTTCAGCAATTCAAATTATTGTGATACCTGGTAACGACAAAGCAAGAGAATCCGCTCAACGCTTACAAAAAAACGGATTTGATATCAGGGCCATACTGAGTCCGAGTGTTGCCGAAGGTTCTGAACGCTTGCGAATCTGCCTTCACAAGCATAATTCAATAGATGAAATTAAAAATCTTTGTGAACTTTTAAACCGAGTAGTATGATCAAACCTCCGATTTTCGTTACTGGCATAGGAACCGGAATAGGTAAAACAATTGTTTCTGCGGTTATGGTAGAAAAGCTGAAAGCCGATTATTGGAAACCAATCCAGTCGGGCGATCTGGATAACAGCGATACAGACCATGTCAGAAGTCTGGTTTCAAACAAAACCACAGTATTCCACCCTGAGGCCTATCGCCTTACACAGCCCTTCTCT
>CAMBFY010000255.1 GCA_945865415.1 Sphingobacterium thalpophilum | reverse complement strand
ATGGCTCCATATCTGTTATTCCAGATGGACATACTTTTAAGGCAGGAGTCACTACGGTTGTAGATGCCGGAGGAGCCGGATGGAAATCATTCGATAGCTTCAAAAAAAATATAATCGATCAGTCTGATACCAGGGTATTATCTTTTCTGAATATTGTAGGTGAAGGTATGAGAGGAGGAGCCTATGAGCAGAATCTTGAGGATATGGATGCTGAGAAAACTGCAGCAGCAGCAATTAAAAATAAAGATTACATCGTAGGTTTTAAACTGGCGCATTTCAGTAAGGCTGATTGGACTCCTGTTGAGCGAATCGTAAGTGCAGGTAAAATAGCCAATATGCCGGTTATGATAGACTTTGGTAGTGGAAACCTTTCACTGGAAGATTTGTTGCTTAAATATCTTCGTCCCGGTGATATATATACTCATACATTTATCGAAGCCCCAAAAAGCAAGGATCCTATTGTAGATTTTGAAACAAGACAACTCCGGCCATTTGTAAAGACCGCCCAGAACAAAGGAATTATTTTCGATGTAGGTTTTGGAAGTGGCAGCTTTAACTTTAAACAAGCTTTTCCAGCTGTAAAATCTGGATTTTACCCGAATACTATGGGAACAGACCTCCATTCTGAGAGTATTATTCGTGCAATGAAAGACCAGCTAAATGTGATGTCTATATTTTTGTTCCTTGGAATGGATATTCCCTCAATAATTAAAGCTGCAACCTGGACTCCGGCTCAGGCAATTAAACGGGATGAACTTGGGAATCTCACTGCCGGAGGAATTGCTGATATTGCTATTCTCAGCATGCGAAAAGGTGATTTTGGTTTCAGAGACGTATCCGGGAACAAACAGAACGGAACTCTTAAATTTGAGTGCGAAATGACCATAAAAGGGGGTAAGATTGTATATGATCTGAATGCAATTGCATCTGTTGTTGCAAAGAAATAGGAAAGAATATTATTTTTATTAAACATTCAACTTCTTGTCAAAACTATTGCTTTATGTTATGTACCATTTAAAGCTCATCTGTCTTTTTATAATCCTGAATTACAGCTTTCTATTAAAGAATAGTTTTGCCCAACAAAGACCCAATATTTTGTTGATTATGACAGATGATCAGGGCCTTGGGGATATTGGTTTGCACAATAATGATGTGCTGAAAACCCCAAATATGGATGCGATTGCTCAACAAGGGGCTGAGTTTAAACACTTCATTGTTAATTTCAATTGCTCTCCAACCCGAGCCAGCATGCTCACCGGACGTGATAATTACAGAACAGGTGTAGTTGGAGTAACTCAAACATCTCCACTGATGAAGTCTACCGAAATTACAATTGCCAAATTGTTGTCTGATGCAGGATATAGCACTGGAATTTTTGGAAAATGGCATCTTGGGGATAGTTATCCTATGAGACCATCCGACAAGGGATTTCAGGAGACTTTAATTCATAAAGGGGGTGGAATCGGACAGGCATCTGATCCACCGGGAAATTCCTATTTTAACCCGATTCTTGAGCATAATAACGTTAAGAAGACCTTTGAAGGCTACTGCGATGATATTTTTGCAGATGCGACTCTAAATTTTATTGAAAAGAACAAAGACAAACCTTTCTTTGCTTATTATGCAACCAACCTTCCACATTTCCCTTTAACGGTGAGTGATAAATGGGCTGATCCTTATCGGAAATTGGGACTTCATGAACTCAATGCTCTTACTTATGGGATGATAGCAAATGTTGATGCAAATATTGGTAGGTTGCTAGATAAACTGAAATCGCTTGGAATTGAGGATAATACGATTGTTATTTTCATGTCTGATAATGGTCCGAGGACAAAACGAACAAAGAATGATCTTTATCCTGATAGATATAGTATGAATCTTCGTGGGACTAAAACCAGTGTTTATGAAAATGGTATACGTGCTCCTTTTTTTATTAAATGGCCTTCAAGAATCCTTAAGGGGGTTAAATATACCAATCTGGCCGCACATATTGACGTGATGCCTACCTTGCTGGAAGCTTGTAATGTGCCTGTTCCAGATGACTTGAAACTCGACGGCTTGTCACTAATGCCACTATTAACAGGTAAAGTTAAAAGTCTACCTGAACGTGAAATTTTTATTCAGGGACATGCTGGTTCAGAGCCGTTTAAGTATTTTCATTTTACGGTACGCGGACAGCAGTACAAATTAATCTCCCCTACAGATGATCCTTATGGGAATATAAGTCGACCTACTGATGATGATTCGAAGAAATTGATCGCTAATCTTGAGCTCTATGATATAGAAAAAGATTCAAGCGAAATTAACAATATTGCCAAACAACATCCTGAAATAGTAAAAAGTATGCTTACAAAGTATGAAAACTGGTTTGATCAGGCTATTAAGGATCGTGGTCCGGACTGGCCTCAGCGTATTTACATAGGAACATCTTTCCAGAAAAATGTGGAGCTATCTCAGTTTGATTGGGGAGGTCCCGGTGCATTTAGTAAGCAGCCCAATAAATTTGGTTATTGGGAGGTTTTTAGTGCTGCTGCACGATATCGTGTTACACTGCGTTTTCAAAAAGCGAATAAAGCCGGAATGGCTATCATTAAATATAAAGGTATTGAGAAAAATGCCCAGATTTCGCCGGGAAAAACTTCAATAATTTTTGATGATTTTGAACTGCCGGCAGGTCCGGGAAGATTTGAAGCATTCCTCAAATATGACCCCCTTGAAACCGGTGTTCAGTTTGTTGAAATTGAACGTATTAATTAATTAAGCTTTATGGAAAGAAGACGATTTCTTAAATCCGCCATGATTGGATCAGCAACTATGATGCTGGGTTTTCCTGCGTTGGATGCTTTGGCATTCTCAGGAATTAAAATCAAGAAAATAAGATACTACAGCGCCCCCGGATACAATAAACCATTGTTTAATCAGGCACGGGGAATCGTTGAAATTGAGACAGATAATGGCATAATTGGTATTGGTGAAGGTGGTTCAAAGGACATGATTGAACAATGTGCTCAGATGATGATCGGTGAAGATCCATTTCGTATCGAACATATCTGGCAATACCTTTACAGAGGGATGTTTTATCCTCCGGGCAGGGAGAAACTACATGCATTAGGAGCACTTGAAATGGCTTTATGGGATATTAAAGGAAAAGCCTTGAATGTTCCAGTTTATGAACTTCTGGGAGGTGCAACACGCGATTATGTAGAATGTTATGCTACCGGATTCAGAGCCTCAACGGCCAAAACTGAGGAGGAGCGCGCTACAGACTGCCTGAAAGCTGGTTTGAGATGTTATCGAATTGGTCCAACCGGCGGCAATGGTGATCAGGGTTTTGATTTCTTCCAAAATGCATCAAAGACTATCGATTTCTGCAAAAGAATTGATCAGGCTGTTGGCGGACAAGGGAATTGGGCAATTGATCTTCATACCCGTTTTGATACTCCTGAGGCCATTAAGATTTGTGATGAATTACAAAAACTGAGTCCGTATTTTGTTGAAGATGCAATCAGATCAGAAAATCCAGGAGCATACCGCAACTTCCGATTGTTAACCAAAGTTCCTTTAGCTGTTGGAGAACAGTTCGGGGATCGCTGGGATATTAATGAAATGATTGAACAGCAATTGATTAATTATTCAAGAGTTACCTTGCCCAATACCGGTGGTATTGGAGAGTTTAAAAAAATAGCTTCTCTCTGTGAAACACATTATGTAGGAATGATTCCTCATTTTACCGGTCCATTATCTACAGCAGCTTTGGTTCATGTTTTAGGCTCTAGCAGTCCGGCCAGGGCCATGATGGAATTAGCGGGTGGAGAACCTGAAAAACCGGCTTATTTTAATGAGGATTACCTGAATTATTCTAATGGTAAACTGTATCTGAATCCTGCACCGGGACTTGGGGTAAAATTCGATTCAAAGAAGGCAGATTTTGTAATGGAAATTACTGAAAAAACGAAATTTCCTCATCCATTTCTGAAAAGTCCGGATGGAGCAATACATAATTGGTAATTTTTATAAAAATCTACTTTGGATGACTCTAATCCTTAAC
>CAMBFY010000254.1 GCA_945865415.1 Sphingobacterium thalpophilum | reverse complement strand
ACAAAAATCACCATTTGTTGGGCAGAAGTTGCCGCACCTTGATTTAAACAAGCCACAGAAAGTTTTTTAAGTATTGCGATATCTGTTATATGATAAAATTCCCACAGTTGCATATTAGAACTATTGGGGGCTAAAGTTGCAAGTTCAATACAGTGTTTAACTTTTTCAGAGTTTAAAGGAAGGTCTTTGTAATGTCTTACAGAACGTCTATAATTGATTATTTCTTCTAAATTCATTTTGTTACCATGATGTTATTGTTGTAAATCATTTGATTGATATGGGCTAATAAATTGTTTAATTCTAATGCGTCTAATTTCTTATCAATTTTAAGCGAATGAATCCCAAGGCAACCGATATAAGAAAAACCACAAACACTTTCCAATTACCCTGCTGACGCATGCGCGTACTAACCCATTATTTATTAAACTCAGGGCACGTGCGCATCAACAGGGAACTTAGCTGCCCAGGGATGCTAGTGTTTGTCTGCCAACGCTGCGCTTGAACTGTACAACTGCTAATTTCTGTTGTACTGGAAAATCAATTTTGGTAATCGATGGAAACTCTAGGGACAGTGAGATTCCTAAAACTTCACTTTTTTGCTGATACTAGTAATCCTACAATCAGTCAATTGCCCACCACCATAAATAACCTACTTCTTAAACTTCCCATAAACAGCCTCTCCCGGAAAAGCAGACTCATTTGCCTTACCATTCTTCAACATAAATACACCATTTACCAATACATATTCAATCCCTCCTGAAAACTCCAAACCCTTTTCATAGGTAGATTTGTCGATCACTGTATTCGGATTAAAAATTGTAATATCTGCATCGGCACCAACTTGTATTCTTCCTTTGAAGCGCATCATCGGAGCTATATTTTCTAATCGTTTAGCTGGAAGAAACGTCATTTTTTCAATAGCCGTATTCAAATCAATCACTTTATCCTCTCTTACATATTTTCCCAACACTCTCGAAAATGTACCAGCAGTACGCGGATGAGCCAATTTTGCATAAGCCATTCCATCTGAAGCAATCATCACACCAGGAGCTGCAACACCGGTTTTAATCCATTCAGGTTTCATCAGGTGCGCGATTATTGCACCACCTTCTTTTCTGTACTTTTCAAAAGATTCTTTGGTAAGCCGTTCTCCAGTATTAACCCACTGAAGGTCATTATAAGAAATCTCTTTTTCTTTCTGCCATCCTTCGTCGAACATGGCGCTCTGAATTAAGGTCGAGCCTGCTGTATATGGGTACATCTCGGTTGAAATATCAAAACCTCTTTTTTGGGCTTGGCTTACCATATCCACTGCAAATTGAATTTGATCTCTCGAAACACTATTGATGTGCACGATGTGTAAAGGAGCTTTTGTAAGTATAGCGTCAGTAATTACCTCCTGTATAGCGATGATACTTGCATTCCGAACATGGGTATAAACAAGCGAGTTAATTTCGCCTGCTAGATTAAATACGCTGTACATTTCGGCCGGCTTTGACTTTGGCAGATAACCAATTGGAGCGCCAATACCAATGCCTCCTTCCGCCAAAGCAGATTTTACATTGGCAAGAGTTCTTTCCGTCTCATCAGCTGTTAGATGTTCATTTGCTGCCAGACCAACCACATCCATGAGTAAACCAATATTTGATTCTCCTTTAACTGTCTTTTCGCGCAAATCGTTTACAGCCTGTTTATATTTAACTAATGCTTTTAATCGCTCAAAAGGCCAGCAAACACTAGCACCAAAATTAATTAGCGCCTTTCCGGTTCTTGATTCGTACCAAGTGCCCAAATGTTCAATACCCCACTCCAATTCCAGGGAAGTGGTTACACCATCATGCAGCTGGTATACCTGCTCGGCATTACTGCGTCCATGTGCATGCAAATCAATAAAGCCTGGAGCTACCACCAAACCACTGACATCAATAACTTCTTTTCCCTGCAAGGCTTCAGTGCTGATTTGTACAATGCGCTTATTGATGATCCCAATATTTCTAATCGCATCCAGTTTAGTTTCCGGGTCTATCACGCGACCGTTTTTCAATACAATGTCATACCTAATAGTTGACTGAGCCTGAGCCGAATCAAAAAACACATTTGAAAGAAGAAGGATGAAGAGCAGCACCTTATAAAGCTTTACCATAATCGTTTATATATGAAATTCCAAGATAAAAAGAACTAAGCTAAATAATGAAATAAAACTCCCATGCTTCTTAAAATTTATCATTTTATAAATTCACAAATCGGTTGAAAGGTTTTGAATTTGCTTTGTTAAGCTTTTGAATTAAAATACGCTATACATTGGTAATATTACCAACCACAGCATATGATCGCGCATGGTACGGTGAGAATAAGGAACAGAGGGGAATGAAAAAATCATCATTTACTGCTTAGCCTCAGTGGATTACTTGAAACCCTTGTTACCAAACAGATATTAGCGCTTAGGGCCAATATTAAAACTATTCCGAGTACTTGTTCCCAGATTCAAAATTATTGGTCCGATAATTCTGTAGGCAACCAGACCAATAAAGCTATTATTCGTGTAAATACGGTTGGGTATAAATATGAACCTGAAGACTCATATTCATTTTTTAATCCGTAGATACGCTACACTGAACTCTACTTGAGTTATTTATTTTTTTTAATTGCAAGGAATCCACCCATAAATCCACTCATTAATCCACTAATTCCATTTCTTAATGCATTTGCAAATACCGATTCAGGCACAGGTAAAATAAAATAATTAATTAGCATTGAAACAATCAGACCACCTATTCCTCCAATAAGCCCGGCTTTTAAACTTTCTTTATTTATCATATCTTGTTTTTTTAAGTAATATTTTTAAAAATTTGAAATGGTTAAGCCTAATGTTAAAGTAGAAATTTCATTAGGACTTATACCATTTACCTTTCCCTCGTACCATAAATCGTACATCAGGTTAAAGTCAATTTGCTTTGATATCTTGATGTATGGTTTTAGAAATGCTCGTAAACGGTAATTTTGTGCCTCGCTTAGTGCTTGTGCATAGAATGTCGAATAAACTAACCCAATTTTCTTGTTGTTAAAAGCAACCCTACCTTTTATGCTTGGCATTAATCTCATTACTTCGTAATCTAAAACCTTAAAAGTAGATTGTTCAAAAAGACCATAAAGGTTGAAGTGTAAAAAATTATTAGGTTTATTAAATACATAAGTTCCTACTCCTGCGCCTGCAAAAAATCTTTCATTTAGCTCTCTAAAGTTTAAACTGTTTTCAAATCCTGTAATTACTGAAGGGAAAATCTTTTTATTAGGTAAAAAATGATTTTCCAATTGAATTAAAAGGTCGTTCTCTAAATTTGATTTTGGTTGTCCGTTCGGTTGTACAAATCCGAAATGGTAATTGAAAACAGGTTCCAATTTTGTCCATTTATTTTCTAGCACCAATCGGTTATTGCTGATAATAATTAATCGCTTTACAGTGCTTTTATCAAAAGTAGCATTAAGATTTACTTGATATTTGATTGTTGTTTTATGTTGGGTGGTGTCTTGTGCGTTTGCTACATATTGAGCTAAAAGCAAAAAAACAATAAAATATTTTTTCATTATTCGATATTTATTTGATGCGCCACTTTTTAAAAAGGTTTAATCAGTAATGCCAAAAAAAAATTAACCGTTGTATGTACTGGGATTATTGGAATGAAAAATTATGAACTAGACTCAATAGCATTTTAAAAAGATAACAAAATCAAAAAAAGCAGATTTATGGTAGCACAAAGACTTATCCGTATTAAAATGACTATTTTGTTTTATTATCAGTAAGTTGATCGGTCCACTTGGTTATAATCGGGACAATTAACAAACCTGTTGGAACCGCGATGCAACAACCCACGAAAAAATCATTGAGCCACAATTTAAAAAAGTTATCAATATAGGGTGAATGTATATACAACATTCCTCCCGTCATGACAATAGTCATCGAAATAGAAACCAAAATATTTGATAATAAATTCGCTTGTTTTGCAGGAATTTTCATTTGTTTAATTTTGAAAAATAGGCTACCTCAATAAA
>CAMBFY010000253.1 GCA_945865415.1 Sphingobacterium thalpophilum | reverse complement strand
TTAGCATGTGCTATGGTTCTATTACCGGACAGTCCGTCCCGATGAAAAACAGCTCCGAGTAAAATAAACCTTGCCGAAGGAGGTATCTTCCGGCTATTGGTAATCTGAAATAGACTACGATTTCATGCCGGAAATACTCCGTAGGAAAGGGCTGAAATAAGCTATGAAACACAGGTATTGGTTTCAAAAATCAAATAAGACAAACATAGAGCATCATGAGATCAATTTAAATGGTATTTTTAATCTACCTCATATCGAATTCAGGTTAACTAAGTGCAATAATCTCTAATTGTTATGCTTTTCTCAAATAATGAATCAATAATACCTTGCTATTTTGTACCGAGCTGGATTAAGTTTTGATTCGAATCCATGTCCAAAGATAAGGTTCTATTTTATTTACAGGAGATAGGTTTTGGTTTAGATGTCAACAGGAATCAAAGTTTGGGGATAAGCTGATTGTTAATTGTTTAAATGAGAGAAAGAGGTTTACTGATTCTATTAACCAATCATTACACCTGGCATGTTCAGGAGAGGAATTCTACTCAGATTGGTATCAATAATACTTTCAGGTACAAAGATGAATTTTTTATCAAATATTTGTCCGCCGATATAATAACTCAACCAGTATTCATTAGTTAAACCAAGAACCTGTTCATCAATAAGTTCAATGGCTGCATAATCTTGGGCAGTCACAGTACCAATAGAATGACGCAAAATAGAGGTTTTCACCTGTTTACCATCTTTTTCACCATATCCTTTGGAGCTAACTAAAACGGTTTCAATAGCTACATTTTTCAGGTTCAGAACATATACCTTCCAGTTTTTAAATTCGGGTGTTGATGATTCCAGAACGACTGCTATTGCAACATTTTCGACTATATTTTCAGGCAAATCTTTTTTCATGCGGGATTGAACCTAATTAGCTGATCAGTTCAGATAGCCTATTTTTTAACAAGCTTTTTGTTGCTTTTTTTGACTGCAACTTTCTTAACACCTTTTTTAGCTTTCGCTGCAAATGCATCAGGTACTTGTTCTTCGATTAGTTTCTTCACCGTTTCAATGGAAAGACAAGCGAGTTCTTCAGGCGTATATTTATCGTTGGTGGCTTTGTTTTTTCCAAGTTTTAACATTTGTTTACCAAAACGTATGAATGGACCCCATCTGCCATTTTCAAGGGCTATTTTTTCAGATGGCCAGGTTTGTATAAATCGGTTCGATTCTTTTTCTACCTTATTTCCGATTAATTCATCAATTTCTGACTGTCCGAGATTATCAAAATTGTAACGGGCAGGCACATTGATATAAAGGTTATTCCATTTTATAAATGGCCCAAAACGACCCTTACCTTTAGTTACCGGCAGGTTTTGGAATTGAGCAATTGGAGCCTCAGCAATATTTTTTTGATCAATCAGCTCAATTGCGCGATCCAGATTAACGGATAGCGGATCCTCGCCCTTGGGTAATGAGATGAAACTTTCGCCCCATTTAATATAGGGTCCAAAGCGACCAATACCCACACTAAGTTCTTTATTCTGATGATTTTCCAATTGGAAAGGTAGTTTGAATAAATCAAGTGCCTCAGGTAAAGTAATGGTTTCGATCATTTGTCCGGCACGCAGACTTGCATAGCGAGGCTTTTCATCTTCATCTTTTTCCTGCGATTCACCAATCTGAACAAAAGGTCCATATCTTCCAATTCGCACTGATATTTTCTTACCGCTTTCAGGATCTTTACCTAATTCTCGTTCGCCACTGGCTCTATTTGCAGTTTGCAGGGTGTTTTCTACCTCTGTGTGGAAAGGATTATAAAAGGAGCGAAGCATTTCCGTCCAGTTTTTTAAGCCCTGCGCGATCTCATCAAATTCTTTTTCAACTTTGGCAGTGAAATTAAAATCAACAATACCTTTGAAGTGTTCTACTAAAAAATCATTGACCACTGCACCAATATCTGTCGGAAAAAGTTTATTTTTTTCAGCACCTGTATTTTCGGATTTGTAGAGTGAATTAATCTTTCCTTCCTTCAGATTGATTACCTGAAAATCCCGCTTTTTACCCTCACGTTCTTCTTTAACTACATATCCGCGGTTTTGTATTGTGGAAATGGTCGGAGCATAAGTTGATGGCCTGCCAATTCCCAGTTCTTCGAGTTTCTTAACAAGACTAGCTTCAGTATAACGTGCCGGCGGCCTTGAATAACGCTCCGTGGCATTCATTTCACGTAAATTCAGTTTCTGGCCTTTAGTTAAAGGAGGCAGAATAGAATTTTCATTTTCTTCATCAAGATTAACTTCAACTTCATCCTCATCTTTAGATTCAAAATAAACCTTAAGGAATCCATCAAATTTCATCACTTCGCCATTGGCCACAAATTCTTCTGAACGTGTTGAAATAGCAATTTTTGCTGTCGTTTTTTCAAAACTTGCTTCTGACATCTGGGAAGCGATTGAACGTTTCCATATTAATTCGTAGAGCCTTTGTTCAGAATTATCACCACTTATTCTATGTTGTTCGAAAAAGGTGGGGCGAATTGCCTCGTGGGCTTCCTGTGCACCAGCAGATTTGGTTTTAAACTTTCTTAGTTGGTGATATTTTTCTCCATATGCTGACCTGATCTCATCTGAAGCGGCATTCAAAGCAGTATCCGAAAGGTTTACCGAGTCGGTACGCATATAGGTTATTTTACCGCTTTCATATAATTTTTGAGCAACTGACATTGTTCTGGCAACCGAAAATCCCAGTTTCCTGCTGGCTTCCTGTTGCAGGGTTGAGGTTGTAAAAGGGGGGGCAGGACTTCTTTTGGTTGGTCGGGTTTCCAGACTATTTACCGTATAGATTGCATTGATGCAATCTTGAAGGAAATTCTCTGCTTCAGGTGCTTTTTCAAAGCGTTCTGGTAATTCAGCCCTGAAAATTTCTTTTTGATTATCAGTTGTAAAAATAGCTACCACACGAAATGCAGCCATAGCTGTGAATTTATTGACTTCACGCTCACGGTCAACAATCAGACGTACAGCAACTGATTGAACACGACCAGCAGAAAGGGAAGGCTTCACTTTTTTCCACAGGACCGGGGATAATTCAAAACCAACCAGACGGTCTAATACACGACGCGCCTGTTGCGCGTGAACTAAATTATAATCAATTTTTCGTGGTTTTTCAATTGCTTTTAGAATGGCCGTTTTGGTTATTTCATGAAAAACAATGCGTTTGGTTTTATCCTCCTTGAGATCTAATGTTTCGAAAAGATGCCAGGAAATTGCTTCTCCCTCGCGGTCCTCATCCGATGCCAGCCATACCATTTCTGCATCCTTAGCCAATCTCTTTAGTTCATTTACTACGGCTTTTTTATCCGAAGGTACTTCATAGCGCTGTTCGAAATTATTGTTCACATTGATTGCGTCGTCGGTCTTAATCAGGTCTCGGATATGACCATAACTTGATTTTACAAGAAAATCTTTTCCAAGATAACCTTCGATGGTTTTGGCTTTCGCTGGTGACTCAACAATAAGTAAATTTTTGGCCATTAAATTCTTCGATATTCTGCAAATAAAGGGATTATAAAAGGGAAAGACAAATTTGAATCAAGCAGAAATTGAATTTTTGCACTAAAATAGAAATGATTTAAGGTATTTTTTTGTGAAATTATAAATCATTAAGTGGAAGAATCAGACCAGAAATCCACCACCAATTAAGTCATTTCCTTCGTAGAAAACTGCCGATTGGCCCGGAGCGATTCCGGAAACTGAATGATGGAAATTAATCCTAATCAGTTCATCTTCCTGAGTCAGGGTACTCATCGCACCGGAATCTTTATACCTGATTTTACTTATTGCTTCAATTGGCTCAGGAATACTCTCATATTTTACCAGGTTGATATTCCTCACTATAGCCTCTGATTTTTCGAGCTCTTCAATTGTACCGAGCATAACAGTATTGCTTTCGGGTAGTATTCGTGTTACAAACATCGGGTGTCCAAACGCTATGCCCAATCCTTTGCGCTGACCAATTGTGTAATATGGATAGCCCAGGTGTTTTCCTACGATACTGCCATCA
>CAMBFY010000252.1 GCA_945865415.1 Sphingobacterium thalpophilum | reverse complement strand
ACCAAGAAGAAGGATCACACCACCGATCTTTATATCGGTCGTGCTTATGTTAAAGCACCAGTTCCAATGATTACAGAGGGTTTGGTTCACCTTGAAAAATCAAAATTATTAAATGATAAGGACGCTCAGTTATACCTGGTATTAGGAGATGCATATCGTGAACAACAAAAAAACGGTGAGGCATTTAGCGCCTACAGAAATGCATTTGAACTTGATAAAACTTTTTTGAGGTCTAAAGTTGAACTCGGTAAGATCAACAAATTAAGTAAAGCTTTTCCTGAGGCGATTGCTGAGTTTAATAATGTTATCGCTCTGGATCCAAACTACGGTCCTGCTTATCGTGAATTGGCTGAGACTTATTTCGGCTGGGCCTGGACTTCTCAAAAGGAATATGCCGGCCGTATCCAGCAAGCAGTTCAATTTTATGAGAAATATATGGATCTGACCGATCGTTCTTTGGATTCTCGCTTGCGTCATGCAGATTTTCTTTTCCTAGCAAAAGATTTCAAACTGCTTGAAGCTGAAGCAATTGAAATGGCCAAACTTGATAAAGTAAATCCAAGAGTTTTACGCTATCTGGCTTATTCAGCTTTCGAAAATGGAAATTTTGCATCAAGTGCTCAGGCGCTTAAGGAATTCATATCTAAGGTTGATCCAGGCCGTTTGATCTCTCAGGATTACCTTTACCTGGGGAGAGCTCAGATGAAAGATACGACAATGTTCACAGAAGGATTGGCGAATATAACCAAGGCAGTAGATATGGATTCTACTAATGCAGCTGTAATGAGCGAAATAGGCCAGGCATTATTTAAAGGAAAGAAATACGAAGCGGCAGCAAAGGCTTATGAAATATCTATCAAGAACCCTGAAAGGGCTCTGCTTGACTACTACTACCTGGGTTCCTCTTATTATTTCAATTATGGCGCATTAAAAAATGCGAACATGAATCCAGGGAAAGAATTATTAGTAAAGGCGGATTCTTCTTTTTCTTATCTATTGCAACGTGCACCTACTACACAAATTGGCTGGCAATACAGAGGCCGTATCAATCGCCTTATGGATGATGAAAACGATAGTCAGGGCCTGGCAGGTCCATTTTATGCCAGGTACGTAAATCTTGTTACAGTTGAAAAGCCAGAACTTTCTGCAAAAAGTACTCCCGGTCTTATTGAAGCATATAATTATCTTGGTTCTGTCGCTGCAAGAAAGGATGGTGATAATGTAAAAGCCAAAGAATATTTTGACAAGGTTCTTGCATTGGATCCGGCAAATGCTACAGCAACACAAGCGGTGAAAGCGATAGAGGGTAGCAAGTAAATTTTTTAGTAATTCACAATTGAAAACGAATAAAAAAAGAACTAGGGTATAAAACTTATACTGATATCTCTAATTTAAGTTTATGTCTTTGATATTTATTTTATTCAACTAATTTATACAGTATAATTTTTTTAAATCCAACATTATGAAAGATCTATCTAAGTCGCACATTATGAAAAACCCTCTTTTGAGCTTATTTGTCTTTTTATTCCTTTTATTTTCAACATTCGCCTCCTTCGCTCAACGATGGGAGCAAGTGGGAAATGCGGGCGAATGGGGAACTACTGTTGGTGTAATCGCCATGAACGGGTATCTTTTTAGTGTAGAAAAAGATGGTACGCTCTTTAAGACTGATAAAAATGGCAATCATCAGCAAGTGGGAGAAAAAGGGCTATTTAGTAATGTTGATTTTTTGGAAGCGCTTAACAATGAAATAGTAACTATTGAGAATGGTACAATGTTTAGTCATAATACTAACAGCGGGAAATGGCGAGCTATCGGAGCTGAGGGCGAGTATAAAAATGTTACTGCAGTTGCTGAGTTAGGTGGAAAATTATATTCGGTTGAAGCAGATGGCTCGCTATATGAAACCAAGGCAGACGGCACGTGGCGTCAAATCGGGGACGATGGAGAATTTGAGAATATTGAGATGGTGGTTGGTATGGGGGAATTTCTTTGGACAGTAGAAAGTGGTACGCTTTTTAAGACGAGTATTAAAGCTATGGAATGGCAACAAGTAGGCATAGTAGGGGAATGGAAAACAACAATTGCAATGACAGCCAGCAATGGATTTATATGGAGCATCGAGAAAGATGGCACACTCTTTAAATCAGATGTGAACGGGAACCATGAACAAGTTGGGGCAAAAGGAGAAATGGAAGACGTAGATTTTATTGTTGCGTTAGAGGGTTATTTTTATGCGGTTGAGAGTGGAACATTATATCGTACCAAGGGATAGGCCATTATAAAGTTATAATCGTACAGGTAGATGTATTATGGTTGACAAGAACGAAGACTCAGACAAACAGAGCTCATCGAAGAAAATACTTTAAAAAAACGAGGAAAAATATTTTTAAGCAAAAAATACTATAATAAGTAATTTAATTCATAGTGACCAAGAGTCTAAATTGTTTTGACGACTAATAAATTTAGACATATTGGAATTGTCAAATGTTTTAAAATTTAATTAAGCGGGCTATTAATTGAAAATATAGTTTTTTATTATTTGTAGAGAGAAGTCCCTGAACATTGTTTAGGGACTTCTTTTTTTTATATTTGCACTGAAAAAAATAAGAATGGAAGCACAAAGTACAGCAGTAAATTATCTCCCTATTATATTTCAAATGCTTGTTGCGTTTGGCTTTGTGGCACTGACTATGACCATAACGCACTTGGCAGGGCCAAAGCGAAAAACTTCTGATAAGTTAGTTGCATTTGAGTCGGGTATAAAATCAATTGGAAATGCCCGGCAACCCTTTTCCATTAAATACTTTCTGGTCGCCATTCTTTTTGTGCTTTTTGATATTGAAGTAATTTTTATGTATCCCTGGGCGGTTAACTTCCGAGATTTTGGTGTGAACGGCTTATTGGAAATGTTTCTTTTTATGGGAACACTCCTACTTGGATTTATCTATATAGTAAAGAAGAAAGCATTGGATTGGGAATAGTGTTTAGACTGTTTCTAAATAATTGGTAAAACAAGTGAAAACATTAAATTTCTTAAATTTGGGCTCATTTTAGACTTATCTGAATTGGGCTTTTTCTTTTAAAAAAATATGACTGAAGTAAATATAGTAAAATCGCCTCCTGGTATTGAAGGTTCAGGTTTTTTTGCTACATCCATGGACAAAGTAGTTGGATTAGCCAGATCACATTCATTATGGCCTTTGCCTTTTGCTACATCTTGCTGTGGTATTGAATTTATGGCAACAATGGGATCACATTATGATTTTGCACGTTTTGGATCAGAAAGACCAAGTTTTTCACCACGTCAGGCAGATTTATTAATGGTTATGGGTACAATTGCAAAAAAAATGGGTCCTGTATTGAAGCAGGTTTATCTACAAATGGCAGAACCACGCTGGGTGATTGCTGTTGGAGCTTGTGCCAGTAGTGGTGGGATATTTGATACTTATTCGGTTATGCAGGGTATTGATGAAATAATTCCGGTTGACGTTTATGTTCCAGGCTGCCCACCCCGGCCGGAAGCAATAATTGATGGCTTTAATAAAATACAAGAATTAGTTAAAAATGAGTCTCTTCGAAGGAGAGAGTCAGCGGAATATAAAGAATTATTAGAAAGATACGGAATCCAGTAAATGGGCAAACTCAATAATCAGCAAGTCATTCAAAGTTTAACTTCAGCTTTTGGAGACAGAATCTCTGTACCTTCAGAGCCGTATGGTTTATTAACTTTGGAAACTTCTTCTGAAAATATCAGCGAAGTTCTACGTTTTCTCAAAGAGGATAAGGAGCTAAAATTTAATTATTTGACAGACATAACTGCTATACATTACCCGGATCAGGACTTATCAATTGGCGTAATTTATCATTTACATAGTTTAACTAATAATGTGCGCGTTCGGATAAAAGTATTCATTGATGGCGAAGTACCACTCATTCCTACTGCAACCAATCTTTGGGAAGGTGCTAACTGGATGGAACGTGAAACATTTGACTTTTTCGGAGTCATTTTTGACGGACATCCGAATCTGGTAAGGGTTTTAAATGTTGATGATATGACGGTTT
>CAMBFY010000251.1 GCA_945865415.1 Sphingobacterium thalpophilum | reverse complement strand
CCATTTTAGCCATTTTGATGGTGGCAGACTCGGATAAATTGTTAATTCTGTTTGATAATGTGCTCATAATTACGCCAAATATAGGAACATGCCAGTCCAATGCAAAAATTAAAGATAAATGAGGCTTAAATTTCGATAATTTTAAGAATTGCTCTCTTGTATTGCATAAATTTGTTTTTAAACTGAATCTGATTTGCAAACTCAAAAGAAAGTAATATTAATATCACTTATCATCGGTGTTTTACTGATGCTTGCCAAGTTTACAGCTTATTTTATTACTTCATCAAATTCAATACTGACCGATGCAGCTGAGAGTATCGTCAATATTTTAGCCGGTCTATTTGCTTTTTACAGCATCTATGTGGCTGCTCAGCCCCGTGATTCAAATCATCCTTACGGACATGGGAAAGTTGAATTTTTTTCTGTGTTCATCGAGGGAAGCCTGATTGTATTAGCCGGAATTTTAATTAGTTTTAAATCTGCCTACAATCTTTTTTTTCCGCATGAGATCAGTGATCTTATGGATGGGACATTAATTATAGCAGCAGCAGGGATAATCAATTATATCTTAGGTTATTACCTTGTATCCCAAAGTAAGAAGCTTAATTCATTGACCTTGTATGCTGATGGGAAGCATTTACAGACGGATGCTTACACTAGCGTTGGGATAGTTGCAGGCCTGATTTTAATTTACTTTACCGGACTCACTTACCTGGATAGCATACTATCAATTGTAGTTGGATTTTTTATTGTTTTCAGTGGATATAAGCTTGTTCGAAAATCTGTATCAGGATTAATGGATGAGTCTGATTTTGATGCTGCTGATGAGATTGTAGCCATTCTTAATGAGCATCGCAAAGAATCATGGATCGATATGCATAATCTTCGCACGCAGCGTTATGGGCCCGACCTGCACATCGATTGCCACATGACCCTTCCTTATTATTTTAACCTAAATAAAGTCCACGAAGAGGTATCGGAAGTTGATAGTTTGGTAAATCATAAAGCAAATTCCACTATTGAATTTTTTATTCATGCAGATCCATGCATGCCTGAATGTTGTCATTATTGCAGAATGTCAGGCTGTGAGGTCAGAACTGAAAATAAGCGTGTTGATATACTCTGGACAACACAGATTGTAACAAAAAATCAAAAACATTTTACTTTAGATGTATAATTTCAACGTTCGGGTTTATGGTTTGCTGATCAATGATCAGAATCAGATTTTGTTAAGTGATGAAGAAGAATATGGATTCAGGTTCTGTAAGTTTCCGGGTGGCGGACTTGAATATGGTGAAGGACTTATAGAGGCTTTAAGGAGAGAATTTATTGAAGAGTGTAATGTGGATGTGGATGTAATCGAACATTTTTATACCACCGATTTTTTTATTCAGTCGGCATTTAATGATAGTCAGGTTATCAGTGTCTATTATCTCGTTAGTCCTAAAACAGATTTAAAGTTGAATTTTAAAGATGTTCCTTATGATTTTGATGCAGTAGGGGATATTTTACAAGCTTTTAGATGGAAGGATCTGAATGAAATTACTGTTCATGATGTTACCTTCCCGACTGACCAGCGGGTTGTTGATTTATTAAAAGAAAAATGGCCGAAAAATCTTTAGCTGAACGCGACAGGGAGCTGATCTGGCACCCTTACACTCAAATGCAAAATGCTGCAAGTCCCATACCTATTGTAAGAGGTGAGGGTGTTTACCTTATCACAGAAGATGGGAAAAAATACATTGATGCAATTTCTTCCTGGTGGGTTACTATTCATGGACATTCGCACCCGTATATTGCTGAAAAGGTTGCAGACCAACTCAGGCAACTGGAACATGTGATCTTTGCCGGCTTTACTCATCCGGGGGCAGTTGAACTCGCTGAACGGCTGATTAAAGTTCTTCCCTCCGGTCAGGCTAAGTTCTTTTATTCAGACAATGGATCAACCGCTGTTGAAGTTGCTCTGAAAATGTGTCTTCAATATTGGAGTAATAAAGGAGATTCAAGAATTAAAGTTTTGGCCTTTAATCATTCTTATCATGGGGATACATTCGGTGCAATGGCAGTTAGTGCAAGAAGTGCCTTCACTCAGCCTTTCGAAAAATTATTATTTGAGGTTGAATTTATTGACCTTCCTGATGCCGAAAATATGGAATATCTCAAAAACCATATTTCATCGCTTGCGAGTAATCTTTCAGCTTTTATTTTTGAGCCTCTTGTACAAGGTGCAGGAGGAATGCAAATGTATAATGCCAAGTACCTGGATGAACTAATTTCACATTGCAAGAAAAATAGAATTTTAACGATTGCCGATGAAGTGATGACTGGTTTTGGCAGAACCGGAAAGTTATTTGCTTCTGATCATCTCTCTGAGCAACCTGATCTGATGTGTTTTTCAAAAGGATTGACTGGTGGAACAATGGCATTAGGATTAACTACCTGTACTTTAGATATATACAATGCCTTTCTCTCAGATGATAAATTGAAGACATTATTTCATGGGCATTCTTTTACTGCAAATCCTGTTGCCTGTTCTGCGGCTCTTGCCAGTCTGGATATCCTGCTTAAAAGTGAGACTTTAGCGAGTATTGAGATGATCACCAAATGCCATTTTGAATTCATGAATAAGATTAAAGATCATCCAAGGCTTAAAAGTGTCAGACAGACCGGAACGATTCTGGCTATGGAATGGCTTACTCCCAATAAGACTTCCTATTTTAATAACCTAAGAGATAATCTGTACAATTTCTTTCTGGATCAGGGAATTCTTTTACGCCCCCTGGGTAATATTTTGTATATAATGCCTCCTTATTGTATCAGTACAGAAGAACTCAATTATGTTTATTTGAAAATAGAGGAAGCGCTGGAACAGTTTTGATTTGTTTAGGGTATTGTTTTTTCCAAATGAATTTTCAAACAAAACTTTCATGGCAGTTTATAAAATTAAGCTGAGTTCGATGTTAAACTATCTTAATAAGGTGAGTTCGATTAATAAATCTTTTCGGACTAATTTTAGACTGGAGTTTCATCACCTTTTAGAAAGCAGGGTCTGTCTCTCTTCGCTTATGCCAGTCTCGTGTTCTGCCCTATTTTTTTGCAGGAAATTTAATTTTATCATGAGATTCTTATTGCAAAAAAGATAGAGCTGCCACCCGCGTTTATTTAATAGGGCCTATGGTTCTATTAACGGACTGCCTATCCCGATGAAAAACTGCTCCGGGTAAAATAAACCTTGCCGTAGGAGTTAGCTTCCGGCAATTGGTAAATTGATCCATGATGCAATTTCCTGCCGGAACTAACCCGGAGGAAAGGACTGAAATAACCAATAACACGCAGCTATTGCTTTCCAAAATCAAATTATTTGGTTTAATGGCCATATCTCTATCCAATTGTTAGCCTATCCTTGCACCCTTCCTGATATTGAACTCAGGTAAAATTTAAACTTGCTTTTTTTAGAATATTAGTAGTCGAGGTATTGTCTGAATACTTCTTGCATATATGCTTTCCCATTGTTAGTGAGAATAGAATCTGAATCAGAGCCTGCTAAGTTTTTTTTCGAGATAATGTTCTTGCCGATATTGTCAAAAGAGATAATTTGTTCATTATTGGCAAATCCAAATCCATTATCCCAATTAAAAAATGCAAATTCGGGAGTGCTTAGATTTAGTAAATCTTTACTCCAGGTATATCGTTTAGAATCAATGTTCAATTGATTAAGTAAGGTGGCAGCCAGATCTGTTTGGCTACCTGTTTTATTGACCCGGGTTCCCTTATATTCCGGTTTTATAACATCTCCCAAAAAAAGTAAAGGGATTCTGTAGCGATCCGGATCAGATTCGGTTAAATTACCGGGAATACGATGTCCATGATCTGCTATGATTATAAAAAGCGTGTTTTTGTACCAGCTTTTTTGTTTTGCAGCATTGATATAAGCCCCCAGACATGAATCTGTATAAAATGAAGTACTTCGGAATTTTGAATCAACGTCATCTCCTTTAAAGTGTGGTTCAGTAGGCAATTCAAATGGTTCATGGTTAGTTAAAGTGAGGATTGTTGAGAAGAATGGT
>CAMBFY010000250.1 GCA_945865415.1 Sphingobacterium thalpophilum | reverse complement strand
CAATGCCATGATCATAAATACGATCCGTTCTCACAGAAAAATTATTATCAATTATACTCATTCTTTAATAACGTTAAAGAAGTAGGAATTGAATCTACTGTTGCCGGTCCGGAAACTTATGCCAAGAAGCCTTTTATTGAGATTACTGATGATGAGATCAATAAGATTCTGAAGTTTATCAACAAAACTGACAGCAATAAGTTAATCGTATCGGTTATGGGCGATCGGGATACTTTAAGAAAAACATTTATACTCGATCGGGGAGCTTATGATGCCCCCGGTTTTGAGGTATCTGCAGGAACACCGGAATCAATTCTATCTTTTGATCCTAAATATCCAAAAAATAGACTGGGACTTTCACAATGGTTATTTGATAAACGAAATCCGCTTACATCAAGGGTATTTGTAAATCAACTTTGGAACGAGATCTTTGGACGTGGAATAGTAAAAACCGCAGGGGATTTTGGGATGCAGGGAGAGTTACCGACCCATCCTGAGCTGCTTGACTGGCTGGCTGTTGACTTTATGAACAATGGCTGGAATATGAAACGTCTTGTAAAACAAATGGTTATGTCTGCAACATACAGGCAATCGGCAGTGATCACTTCTGATAAATTGAAGAAAGATCCTGAAAACGTATTTCTATCAAGATCACCACGCTACCGGATTAAAGCTGAACTTGTCCGCGATTTGGTATTGTCAAGCAGTGGATTATTGGTTAAAACAATCGGTGGTCCGAGTGTAAAACCCTATCAGCCTGAAGGTCTTTGGGAAAATGCCAGCTCGGGTCGTGGGATATTAAGAAACTATAAACAGGATCATGGAAATGATCTCTACCGAAGAGGAATGTATACTTTTATTAAACGAACAGTTCCTCCGCCTGTGATGGGTATTTTCGATGCCAGTAACAGGGATCAATGTGAAGTAAACCGCTTGAAAACAAATACACCGCTTCAGGCATTGATCATGATGAATGATCCGACAGTATTGGAAGCATCAAGAGTTTTGGCTACAAAAATTGAGCAGCAGCCTTTACAAATGAAGGAAAAGCTAGTTAAAACTTTCCGTTTAATCGTTTGTAGAAAACCAACCATAAAGGAGATTGAAGTGTTGAACGCTTATTATTCGGACCAGCTTGGGGTCTTCAAAAATCAGAAAAAGCGTGCTGAAAGTCTTTTATCAATAGGAGAGTATCCATTACCTCAAAATTTGAATAAAAGTTCTGTTGCCGCATGGATGCAGTTGATTTCCGCTTTATATAATCTTGAAGAAACTATTACAAAAACTTAATCATGCAAAAAGATTTTTTGGAACATGGATTAACATCTAATCGGCGTCGCTTCCTGTCAAGACTTAGCCTTGGACTCGGAAGTGCTGCTTTAGGTTCACTGCTGGTACCGGATTTATTTAGTGGCGGCTCTGCAGATACCGGACTTGCCCCGGGTATACCTCATTTCGCACCAAAAGCTAAAAGGGTAATTTATTTATTCCAGAATGGAGCACCCTCACAACTTGAGCTATTTGATTATAAGCCTAAATTGAGAGAATTAGTAGGGCAAGACCTTCCGGCTTCGGTAAGGGGTACTCAAAGGCTTACCGGAATGACCGCAAATCAAAAGGCTTTCCCTATGGTTGGTTCCTATGCGAATTTTAAGCAGTATGGTGAATCACGAAATTGGATTAGCGATATACTGCCTTATACAGCAAAAGTAGCAGATGATATTTGTATAATCAGATCAATGCATACGGAGGCCATTAATCATGATCCTGCATTAACCTTTTTTCAAACTGGTGCACAGCAGGGCAATCGACCAAGTATGGGTTCATGGTTGAGTTATGGACTTGGAAGTGAGAATAAAAACCTCCCTTCATTTACAGTATTACTTTCAAGAGGTAAAGGCAATAGTCAGGGTGTTTATTCTAAATTATGGGCTAGTGGTTTTCTTGACTCAATACATCAGGGAGTTCAATTCAGTAGTGGAGACGATCCGGTACTTTATTTAAATGATCCTGATGGAATGAATAAATTTGAGCGAAGAAAATTTCTAGATCAGATATCTAAAATAAACCAGCTTTCTTATGAAGAATTTGGTGATCCGGAGATCAGTACTAAAATTCAACAATACGAAATGGCTTACCGGATGCAAACTGCTGTTCCGGAAATTATGGATATATCAAAAGAGCCGGACGACATAATCAAATTATACGGAACTGATGCAATGACTCCTGGAACCTTTGCTGCCAATTGTTTACTTGCACGTAAGTTATCGGAAAATGGTGTTCGTTTTGTTCAACTCTATCATCAGGGCTGGGATCATCATGGTAATCTACCTACAGAAATAGCCTCGCAAGCCAAAGATGTAGATCAGGCATCAGCCGCATTGATTATTGATCTGAAGCAAAGAGGCTTACTAGATGAAACCTTAGTGATCTGGGGTGGAGAATTTGGTCGTACAAATTATAGTCAGGGAAGCTGGACAGCAGAAAACTATGGACGTGATCATCACCCAAGATGTTTCAGTATCTGGATGGCCGGTGGAGGTATTAAACCTGGCATTACATATGGTGAAACCGATGATTTGGGTTATAACATTGTTAAAGATCCTGTTCATATACATGATTTTCAGGCTACAGTTTTAAATCAGCTTGGTCTGGATCATGAAAAACTGATTTTTAAACATTTGGGAAGAAGATATCGCTTGACAGATGTTTCTGGTAAAGTAATCAGAGATATTTTAGCTTAATTAATTTTGTGAATCAATTTATGAATAGAAGGAAATTTGTTCAGAATTCAGCAGCCGTTACTGCGGGTCTCTTGATAACTAAAGATTTATTTTCAATGGATAAAGGTCCTGTTTATGGCCATAATGGTATGCAATATACCCTTGATAGGACATGGGGTCAATTGGATTCTTTGAAATATCCTGTGAAAGATTGCCATGAAATGGTTCAGGATAAAAAAGGCAGGATCATCCTTCTTACCAATGAAACTAAAAATAATGTATTGATTTACAATAAATCAGGTAAACTTCTTGAATCCTGGGGAAATGAATTTCCGGGTGGACATGGGCTTACATTGGCAGATGAAAATGGTACACAGTATTTATACATAACAGATACTGATAAGCATCAGGTGTATAAAACGACCATGAGTGGAAAAATATTAATGACCATTGATGTACCAATGGAAGCTGGAATTTATAAAAATGCAAAGGAATTTGTTCCCACAGAGGTTGCTGTTGATACCAATGGTGATTTTTTTATTGCCGACGGTTATGGTGCTCAATATGTTTTACATTATGATGCTTCTGGCAAACTCAAAGGTTTTTTTGGGGGCAGAGGTTCTGGTGATGAAAATTTAGATAATGCACACGGAATTGTGATTGACAGACGTCAGGCGCAGCCTTCCTTATTGGTTACTGATCGTACAAAGAATTGTTTTAAAAGATTCACTTTAGAGGGTAAACTTCAGGAAATTATCAAGTTACCCGGAGCATGTGTATGTCGTCCAGTAATCAAAAATGATAACCTATACGCAGCAGTTTTGCGTTCTCCAAGTTTGTCGAATGCCGGTTCAGGTTTTGTGACCATCCTGAATAAAGAGAATAAAGTCGTTTCTAACATTGGTGGCACAGAACCAATTTATAACAAGGATTCTGAGTTGCAGACCATGACCCAGGCTGAGAAGATATTTGTCCACCCTCATGATGTTTGTGTTGATGATGATGAAAACCTTTATGTTGCTCAATGGGCTTCTGGTAAAGTTTATCCTTATAAATTTAAACGCGTATAAATTCAATAAATAAATTCTATGAAAATCAATCTGAAAGCTTATTCAGGTAATATTCTGTTTTTCCTTAACACACTGATTATCTTTTTATTGGTTTTCGAAAATGAATTACTTATTCCTGAATGGCTTCAGCCTATGGGAAGAATGCATCCATTATTATTGCATTTTCCAATAGTACTTCTACTGGTTTCTTTAGTTATGGATTTATTCCGGACTAAAATTAAAGAGGAAAACCAGGATTTTTTTCAACTCATAACAAACAGGATTATGCTGTCGGGAATCGTTCTTGCAGCTCTAACAGTTAT
>CAMBFY010000249.1 GCA_945865415.1 Sphingobacterium thalpophilum | reverse complement strand
AAATCGCCCCTCAGAATCACGGAATTTACCATTAGATAATATATCAAGGTACCTGACCGGGGCTTCCATTTTAAACTTACCCGCATCCTTATTTGCCGATTCGCTTTTTGCTATTTCTTTCAAAAAATTGGTTTCTCTTGCAGACCTGGTATCCTTGTCAAACAGAAAAGATATAATAGCTTCTTCTTTGCCGGCAATGATACTTGCAAATGAGGGCATCTTGCCGGCTCCAACCCTGATTTTACCTAAAACCTCTTCCTCATTCATCCTGCTTTGAAGTCCAAGTAATGATGGGTAATCAGAATCTCCTTTCTTGTCTACACCATGACAAGCCTGACAATAAGTAGTGTAGAGCGCTTTCCCTTGGTTAAAAGGGGTACCGGATTCATTTTCAGACTCCATTTTTTTTATAAGGCTCACACCTGGAGTATTTGTAGCCCTGACATAAATGATTCCACTAGACGGATCAAATGCACCTCCACCCCAACTTGAGCCTCCGCTTGTTCCTGGAAGGTTAACATTGCCCCTCATAGAAGGTGGTGTAAAAAGCCCTTCATATCTTATAGACTTAAATCTTTTTACAAGTTCATCATTAGATTCCCTGGAATAATTACTTAGGTCATCCAATGAAATATGCTGCCTAGCATAAGGCTTTGGCTTTAACGGAAAAGGCTGTGTAGGCCAAGTTTCTTCTCCGGGTACATCTGAAGCAGGTACTGGTCGCTCTTCAATTGGAAATAATGGTTCACCAGTTTCTCTGTTCAGCAAATAAAGAAAACCAATTTTAGAAGTTTGAGCTACTGCATCTATTCTTTTTCCATCATGAACAACGCTAACCAGATTAGGAGGTGCAGGCAGGTCGTAGTCCCACAGATCATGATGAATGGTTTGATAATGCCAGATATATTTCCCGGTTTGAGCATCAAGGGCAACAACACTGTTCCCAAATAAATTCTGCCCTTTTCGATCGCCCCCATAAAAATCATATGAGGGAGAACCAAGTGCTAGAAATACCATTCCTCTTTTTTCATCAAGACTCATTCCAGCCCAGTTATTGACGCCACCAGCATATTTCCAGGCTTCTTTTGGCCAGGTTTCATAACCAAATTCACCAGGATGGGGAATAGTATGAAATGTCCATACCAGTTTGCCTGTCCTTATATTGTAAGCCCTTTGATATCCCGGTTCAGCGCCATATAATTCTGAAACTGCAGTACCAAGAATATACAGGTCCTTATAAATAATGCCTGGAGATGTTGGAAGAACGCTTATTTTATCCGGATCGCCACGCATACCTGCGTTCAGATTCACTTTGCCGTTTATTCCAAAATCGGGAATTAATTTCCCACTTAACGCATCCAGAGAATAAAGATTACTACCTGCTGTAAAAAGGATTCTTTTATCATTTCCATTCTCCCAATAGCTTACCCCACGACTTACACCTCCGCCCTGAGCTCCATTGAACGGGTCAAATGACCATACTTGTTCACCATTACTTGCATTTATAGCATAAATTCTGTTCCTGCCTGATGGAATATACATGATGCCAGCAATAACAATAGGATTTGCCTGAATTCTTGAAGTTCGGGCACCCGGTAAAGCGTCTTTAAAACGGAAAGACCATGCCAGTTCCAATTGATTGACATTTGCTTTGTTAACTTGTAGTAATGCCGAGTAACTACTGCTTTTCGAGTCTGATTTATATGTACTCCAGTTGGTACTTTTCTGATTAGCGGTCTGGCAGGCTGAGCAAATAGAGAAGAGTGCAAAAATCCAAAAACTAGGTCTTATGACTAATTTTTGAACTAATAAGGTATCAGTGTGCATGCTTATTTCGGACTCAAATAAATAATAAACTCCACTAGTGGAAAATTAATTCAATGTAAGTTTAAAAATTAATTGGAGGAGGGGAAATTGAAAAAAATATTTTGGAATGAATAATTTTTTCAGGTTAGTTGTTTCGGATAAAAATTGAGATAATGGGAATAATGACCTTATTCCTAACTCATAATTATTCTCCTTTCTTTTTACGCTTATTTTTTGTTTTTCCGTTGTGCTCAAGCTTAACTTCGGGAGGTTCCTGCAGTCAGCCCACTGTCATTATTAAAGAGTTAATTCTATATTAAATACAAACTTGAAGGTCGCAAATTAACTTTTTTCCATTGTGATTTTGACGAACAATTCCAAATTATGGGATATATTACCCGCTCATGGCCGCGGGGCCTAGTCCTTTTCCTGCAGCAGAAAAGGACCATGCCGAGGAGGAACGACGAGACCATGAGTACCATAAAAACAATAAACAAAAACGAATAAATGCCGCCGCTGCGCCTGATGCTTTGAAGGTTTCTGCTTAGGCCAGGGCAATAGTTGCCGCACCAGCCAAGGCGGAAGAAAGCTTATTAATGGGGGCTGCTAGCGTGGTGCATAGTGAAAATATTGGGGTTAATTAGCAGGATTTTAGGCGTTCTGCCTTTGCAATGACATTCATATACTTATTTTGCGGCATTGGACAGGGCGGTAAATTCAAAATTGCCAACACTCTGACTTTCATAGCCCTGGACGCAGCCGTTGATGGATGAACATTCCTAAACCTCTAACGTTAATCTTGCTAGCCTTCAAATCTTGATTAAGAGAAATTAATTTGAATGAAGCAGGATTTCCCGAGCGGGGGGAGGACAAAACGGCGGGCAGGGAGTATGGCCTTTAGTGGTGGGAGCGTAGCCTGCCCCGACCTTTTGGAGGGGTCAGTCTTGATTTTACTCAGTTTTTATTATTGTCTTTTATCGGCCTTGGTGGTCTCACCGCAAGGGCGGTTCGGCATTGGTTACTTTTTCATCAAGGAAACCGCGAAGCAGCTTGAGGGCCTTTGAAAATAAAAACTAATACCGAAAAAAGTAACTAGGCCTTCGCGGCTATGAGCGGTATAAATTTGAAATCACACGGAATAATTCTAATCCTGAATAAATGCAAAGTGCTAAATATTAAGTATTTAATATATTAACTTAATGCCATTTGGCGAAAGCTGGAATTTTCTAACACTCATGAAATTCCATTTCAAGCTTTTCCCGAACACTTTGATAAAAAACAATAATTCTTTTCCTTTACTTTTTGACATTCTAAGCGATTCTCTTAGCTTTGTTGTACAAAAATAGATTAAATGAGTGTACTGGTTAATAAAGATTCAAAAGTAATTGTTCAGGGCTTTACAGGTAATGAGGGAACATATCATGCTTCCCAGATGATAGCATATGGAACCCAGCTTGTAGGTGGTGTTACTCCCGGAAAGGGCGGACAAAGTCATCTCGATCGCCCGGTTTTCAATACGGTTAAGGATGCCGTTGATACAACAGGTGCGGATGTGTCCATTATTTTTGTGCCGCCAGCATTTGCTGCTGACGCGATCATGGAAGCTGCTGAAGCAGGAATTAAGGTTATTGTTTGTATTACCGAAGGTATCCCGACCAAGGATATGATTCTGGTTAAAGAATATATTGCAGACAAGGATTGTCGTCTGATCGGTCCGAATTGCCCAGGTATCATCACTGCTGATGAAGCTAAAATTGGTATCATGCCGGGTTTTATCTTCAAAAAAGGTGGTGTAGGCATCGTTTCCAAATCAGGGACTTTAACCTATGAAGCAGTTGATCAGGTTGTTAAAGCCGGATTAGGAATTACTACAGCCATTGGTATTGGTGGAGATCCAATTATAGGTACACCAACCAAGGAAGCAGTAATGCTGTTGATGAATGATCCAGAGACCAAAGGAATTGTCATGATCGGTGAGATCGGTGGTGGAATGGAAGCTGAAGCAGCTTACTGGATCAAGGAGAATGCCCGCCAGAACGAGTTGCTCGGGCTGGGTACTAAGCCAGTTGTGGGCTTCATCGCCGGACAAACAGCGCCTCCGGGACGCCGTATGGGTCATGCAGGAGCAATTGTTGGCGGTGCCGATGATACTGCAGCTGCAAAAATGAAAATCATGAGAGAATGTGGAATTCGCGTTGTTGAATCTCCGGCAGAGATTGGTGCAGCAATGGCTGAGGAGTTGGTGAAATTGGGATAAGAAGATTCAAGAACCAGTAGCCAAGAACCAAGACTTTCCTACATTCTA
>CAMBFY010000248.1 GCA_945865415.1 Sphingobacterium thalpophilum | reverse complement strand
TATAACCTACATCACCCGTTTTAATAACATCTTTTGGTTTTTGAGTAAGTTTTAAGGTGCCTACTTCCTCGGCGATATAATCCTTGTCGGTTGCAACAAACTTTACTTTATCACCTTTACGGATTTCGCCATTAAGTACTTTATAATACGCTATTATTCCCCTGAATGAATTAAAAACGGAGTCAAATATTAATGCTTGTAATTCTCCGTCTGGGTTACCTTTTGGGGCAGGAATGCGTTCAATGATCGCTCTCAAAATATTATCAACACCAAGACCGGTTTTGCCGGAAGCAGGGATAATTTCCTCCCGTTTACAACCAATCAACTCTATGATCTGATCTTTAACTTCTTCTGGCATAGCTCCCGGAAGATCCATCTTGTTTAAAATTGGGATTATCTCAAGATCATGCTCGAGGGCAAGGTATAAGTTTGATATGGTCTGGGCTTGTATTCCCTGAGAAGCATCTACGATCAAAAGTGCACCTTCACAGGCTGCTATTGATCGTGAAACCTCGTAGGAAAAATCAACATGGCCAGGAGTGTCTATCAGATTAAGAACATAAGACTGTCCGTCTTGTATGTAATCCATTTGGATTGCATGGCTCTTAATTGTAATTCCACGCTCACGTTCCAAATCCATATCATCCAGCAATTGGGCCTGCGACTCACGCTGGGTGATTGTATTGGTATACTCTAGAAGACGGTCAGCTAAAGTGCTTTTACCATGATCAATATGAGCAATTATGCAAAAGTTACGTATATTCTTCATTCAGGGCGTAAATATAGTTTATTAAGCGCAAATTTCATTTCAATAAATGAGTTCAGCGTTCTGTTAATTTGTGTACCACTTTTAGTTGTTTTATTGATTTTTTTAAAATTTATTTAACACTACCCTCCCATAGCTAATTATTTTTTCTAATTTTGCAAATTATAAATTAAATAATATTGAAGAATTCATGACTATTGGTATTTTGCTTGAGCCCAACCCGGAGAAACGAGTTTCATTAATTCCAGAACATATTTCAGTCCTGAAGAAACAAGAGATAACTGTATTAGTAGAAAGTAATTGCGGGGCGAACGCTTTTGCACCCGATTCACTTTATTCTGATCAAGGAGCAGTGATCGATTCCAGAGAAAATATTCTAAAGAAGGCAGATATCTTATTAAGTATTCATCCATTAACTGAAGATGATCTTGTAAAAGCAAGAAAATCTGCAGTGATTTTAGGGGTTTATAATCCACTCACTCATTTCGAAATGATTAAAAAATGGGCGGAGATGGGATTTACAACTTTTAGCATGGATATGCTGCCCCGTACAACCAGAGCTCAAAGTATGGACATATTGAGCTCTCAGGCAAATATATCTGGTTATAAAGCTGTAATTCTGGCCGCTATGCAACTTCCTAAGTACTTCCCTATGTTCATGACAGCAGCCGGAAGTATTGCCCCGGCAAAAGTGATGATACTTGGTGCAGGTGTTGCAGGACTTCAGGCAATCGCTACTGCCAGGCGCTTGGGTGCGGTTGTTGAAGTATTTGACACTCGTCCCGCAGTTAAAGAAGAAGTGATGAGTTTGGGTGCCAAGTTTATTGAAGTAGAAGGGGCTTTGGATGCTTCAAAAGCTGGAGGTTATGCAGTTGATCAAACCGAGGAATATAAACAAAAGCAACAGGCAAGGATTGCAGAGGTAGCATCTAAGGCAGATGTAATCATTACTACCGCGCAGATCCCCGGTAAAAGAGCCCCAATTCTGTTACCGGATAGTATTTTGGACAATATGAAACCAGGTTCTCTGATAATCGATCTCGCATCAATTACCGGAGGTAATACTACCAGGACTAAAGACCTTGAAACAGTTGTCTATAAAAATGTAACTATTATTGGAAATTCAAATTTACAGGGCACTATGCCATCCGATGCAAGTAAATTATATGGCAAGAATATTTTAAATTTCCTCCAACTCATTATCGGAAAAGAAGGACAACTTCATTTAAATTTTGATGATGATTTGGTGAAAGGTACCTGTATCAGCTACAATGGGGAAGTTTGTAATGACAGAGTGAAGGATTTGACTGGGAATAAGTAGTAAGTTTTAGGTAATAAGTTTTATTATCTGCTTGAGTAAAAAAAATAAGTAAAAGATATTATATGAATGAGATATTCAACTGGCTAGGCCAGCATCAGGACATGATATACATTTTTATTTTAAGTGTATTTCTAGGAATTGAGGTAATTGGTAGAGTTCCCAGTGTTTTACATACACCTTTAATGAGTGGTGCTAATGCAATTCATGGTGTAGTTATCATTGGGGCAATTATTGTAATGGGAAAGGCCGAATCAGATAATCTGCTTGCACTTATTCTGGGATTTCTGGCAGTAATACTTGGTACATTAAATGTTGTAGGTGGATTTGTTGTAACAGATCGAATGCTTGAAATGTTTAAGAAGAAAAAATAATAATTGATTCATCACAAGTTACTTTAACTTATCAACTTCAGAAATTTAGTACAATGGAATTAAATATATTGATCATTTGTTACCTTATTGGTTCCGTGACCTTCATAATTGGTTTAAAGATGTTAAGTCATCCGGAAAGTGCAAGACAGGGTAATCTAATTGCTGCAGCTGGTATGGCTGTTTCTATTTTAGGCACAATTTTTCTATACGAAGAAGAGGGATTGAAATTAGGGAATTATAGCTGGATCTTTACTGCATTAATCATAGGTACAATTTTGGGTACAATTGCTGCTAAAAGAGTAAAAATGACTGCAATGCCTGAAATGGTGAGTTTGTTTAATGGAATGGGAGGGGCTTGCGCTGCTTTGATTTCTATAGTTGAGTTTGATCACCTTTCACATGTCGTTCAATCCGGAGCTATTGCCGATAGGGGAACATTACTGATAATTTTTGCAGGATTAGTTATTGGAACTGTTTCATTTTCTGGAAGTATGGTTGCCTGGGGTAAGCTAAATGGAAAAATTAAAGATTTTTCATTTAAAGGTCAACACATTGTTAACCTTGTTATTTTTGGGGTAATTATTGCCTTGTCTGCTTATCTTATCATATCACTTGATACAGCGGCAAGCACGCTCTTCTATGTTATTTTAGCATTATCAATTGTTTATGGCCTCTTTTTTGTATTTCCTATTGGTGGTGCAGACATGCCTGTTGTTATTTCATTATTGAATTCATTTACCGGTGTAGCGGCAGCCTTCGGAGGTTTTCTTTATGATAATCCGGTAATGTTAACCGGAGGTATTTTGGTCGGTTCTGCTGGTACTATTCTTACAATTCTAATGTGTAAAGCAATGAACCGTCCTCTAAGTAACGTTTTAATCGGTTCTTTTGGGGGATCTTCCGCCAGATCAACTGGAAAGGAACAGGGAGCATATAAAGAAATCAGTATCAGCGATTCTGCTGTAGTTATGAGTTATGCAAAACGGGTAATGATTGTTCCAGGATATGGTCTTGCTGTTGCACAGGCACAGCATGTATGTCATGAGCTCGAAAAATTATTGATTGATAAGGGAGTAGAAGTTAATTATGCGATCCACCCTGTTGCTGGGAGGATGCCAGGTCATATGAATGTTCTATTAGCTGAAGCAGATGTGGATTATGCCAGATTACTGGAAATGGAACAAGCAAATGAGGAGTTCCCTTTGACAGATGTTGTTTTGATCTTAGGCGCAAATGATGTTGTCAATCCTGCGGCAAAAACAGATCCGGGATCTCCAATTTATGGAATGCCAGTTTTGGACGTTGAGCTCTCTAAACTTGTTATTATCAATAAACGAAGCATGAATCCTGGTTATGCTGGTATTGAAAATGAACTTTTCTTCCAGCCCAAATCTTCCATGCTTTTTGGGGATGCAAAAACAGTACTTCAAAAACTTGTAACTGAAATCAAAACACTCTAGTTAAGCTAAAAGCTTAAAGCTGAAAGGATAAAGCTTAATTTGAAATAGCTTTTACATTTCTACCTGAATTTTTATGATGTCATGTCCTGAAAAAAGTAGACACTATTATTGTTGTTATTAGAGCTTTGAAATGTGGGAAACTCGTCAGAGTTTTCCATGTTTCAAAGGTTTTTCTTTTTTTGCTTCTTTTTTTCTTTTAAACAGTT
>CAMBFY010000247.1 GCA_945865415.1 Sphingobacterium thalpophilum | reverse complement strand
ATGCTCAAATTGGGTATACTTTGCCTAAAAAGATAATTAGCCGTTCTGGCATGAGTAGTTTGCGTTTGTATGTTAGCGGTGAAAATCTATTCACTCTTTCAGATTTCTATAAAGGATGGGATCCTGAAATGCAAACTGGTGGTAGTGCCTGGTATTATCCTCTTAGCAAATTGTATGTTGCAGGCGTAAGTTTAAAATTTTAATCAATTAATAAAATGATTATGAAAATATTTAATAGAATAAGGATAGTAAGTGCATGCATACTGATTTCTATAGTCAGTCTATCCGGATGTCAAAAAGATTTGCTGGATCAACAGCCATTAACAGATTTATCAGAGGGCTCTTTTTGGAGCAGTGAAGGTGATGCCATGCTGGCCTTAACTGGAATATACAATGGGAGTAGTGTTGGCAATAATGCCTATAATAATGAACTGCTAATTTTGGCAAGCATGACCGATGATTCGGACTATAAAAATAGTAAGGTAGGACTTATTTATAGTGGGTATTTGGTTTCCAGTGATGGTCAGGTTGCCGGTTCTATCTGGCAAAGGGGCTATCGTACCATTTTTAAAGTGAATTATTTTCTTGCAAATGTTGACAAAGTAAAAATGGATGCAGCTAAGAAGGCTGAAGTGATTGCAGAAGCTAAATTCTTAAGAGCATACGAGTACTGGGCGCTTGCCATGTATTATGGAGGTGTTCCATTGGTTAAAAAAGTTTTAACTGTTGACGAGTCAAACAGTCAGGTTCGTGCTACCTTGGCAGAAGTAACGGATTTCGCTAAAACGGAACTTGTTGCAGCCGCTAAAGATTTACCTGCAACAAGACCGGACAATCAAAAGGGTCGTATCCTTAAGGCTGCAGCACTTGCTGTTAAGGGTAGGTTAGAATTAATGGATAAAAAATGGGCAGATGCAGCTAAAACTTATAAAGAAATTATCGATCTGAACACTCACATTATTGATCCTCGTTATAAAGCGATTTTTGAAGAAAAAGGAGAAAGCAGTAAGGAGATTATTTTGTCTACCAACTGTATTGCTGGTCTGTATGGCAATCCTCAGAATCAATTGGGTTATCATCCGGATGTTTATGGTGGTTACCAGGAAGATGGTGCATTGGAAGAATTGGTCAGCAGCTATTTGATGAAGGATGGATTGCCAATTGAAACATCACCATTATATGACAAGTCTAAGCCTTTTGAAAATCGTGACCCACGGCTTTATGCTACTATCTTTTTGCCAAATTATACTGTATTTAATGGTGTAAAATTCACAACAGCAAATAGTGGAATAGGGAAGTTGGTTGGTGCAACAGGATATGGATGGAAGAAGTATGTTACAGAAGGATTTGCTGGGGCTCAGAATTCCTCAGGCGATGATATTATTCATATCCGTTATGCAGAGGTGCTTTTAAGTTATTTGGAAGCTAAACTTGAAAATAACGAAGCTATTACGCAAGCCCTTCTTAATGAAACTATTAATAAGGTTAGGGGAAGAGCTGAAGTAGCTATGCTTAATGTAACCGAAACTGATCGTACTAAACTGAGAGAAATAATTCGTAATGAAAGAAGGGTTGAATTCGCCTTGGAGCGTGTGATCAGATACATGGATATTCGTAGATGGGGCATTTGGTTTGATGTTATGGAACAACAATTTCATGGCATGAAACTTACAGATGATCCGGCTAACTATACAGCTTCAAAAGTAGAACTTACAGGGAAATATAAAGGTCATCTGATGACTATTAACAAGAAGGGATCACATAAACGCGGTTGGGCTCTTCTTCCTGTTCCTTTAACTGAAATACAGTTGAATTCTAAGTTGACTCAGAATCCAGATTATTGATTATAAACCATAGTTTTTTGAAAATTATGCTGTATTAAATTTAAATAGAATTTCCATCCTGCATGTGTAGGATGGAAATTCTATTTAAATGATTGTTTTTATTTTATCCAATAGTTTTGGAGGAATTTTTAACGAAATAAATAATGCTTAAGCTTTCAGAATATGTTATTTAGAAAATTTAATGAATGAATCTTAGTCCGAATTACTCGGACAATTGTTTAATAATTTAATCCAATTATCAAAATCATTATATGAAAAGGACATTGTTTTTTATTTTATTTTTTGGACTTATTGTCTTGCTGAGTTCACATTCCATAACAGGGGTTATGGCAACAGCTCAGGGGAATGGCAAAATATTCCGCTCTACTATTGAAAGGCCTAATCAGAATCCTGTAAAAAAACTGGATTTGGGTGGAGGCGTCTCTCTCGAGGTGCTCTATATCCCACCTGGAGCTTTTAAGATGGGTAGCACGGCAGCAGAGAAGGCTTGGGCTACTGGTACTGAAGGCGGAGCAACTCCTGGAACAACGAGAGAGTCATACGAAGGTGAACAGCCTCGTGCGATGCGGGTAAAGGATGGTTTCTGGATGGGGCGAACTGAAGTTAGTGTTGGTCAGTTCAGGCGTTTTGCAGAAGAAAGTGGATATGTTTCAGATGCAGAGAAACCGGGTGGTAAAACACAGGTTTTTGATCCTGAATGGAAGATTGCTGCCAAAGGCCCACCACACCCCTGGATTTCATTAAAGGGTAAGAGCTGGCGCGATCCGAATTTTGGTTTCCCGCTTAGAGATGAATATCCGGTAGTTTGTGTAAGCTGGAATGATGGTAAAGCATTTTGCGAATGGCTAACAAAGCGGGAGCGGGCAGCAGGCCGCTTACCAAAAGGACTGGAATATCGTCTGCCAACAGAAGCAGAATGGGAATATGCAGCAAGAGGTGGTCTTGAAGATACCTATTTCTGGTGGGGTAATGAACTGAGTGAAGGAGAAGGCCGTTTGAATATTTCTGCTATAGACTTTTTACCTGGGCGTAACAAGACTTGGCCATTAGCTAAAGCACCTTGGAGCGATGGTTTTGCTTTTGTCTCACCTGTAGATCAGTTTGGAGAAAAGGGCAGAAACGGTTTCGGACTTGCGGATATGTGTGGTGGAGTATGGGAAATTGTACTGGATCATTTTGATCCAAAAGGTGGCCATGAGGAGCCTCTTTTTACTGATCAGTATTATAAACCAGTTTGTCGTAGCGGCAATTATTATGACGTTCCAGGTAATGCCCGAGTTGCGGTTCGCCTGGGACTGCAGGGAATTAGCTATTCCGATTCAAGGGACGGTTTTCGGATTGCTTTAGGTATTGCACGCGACAAAAAGTAATGTACTAATGATTCTGCTTTGGATCAATAATCTGATTTGAGTAAGGATCATACTGGATAAGTATTTCTTGGAGATTGGGCGTTTTAATTTTTCTGAGATTAAGCAATACAAAATAGTTGGATTGCTTAATTCATTTCTATTTCTTAGAATTATATTTAATTATACAAACTGATACAATCTTCTATACCGATAAAAGCTATAGCAAATAGTATCATTAATGTAAATAGGAGTATTTGATTATCTGGTCTAATAATGTGAAATTCGAATGCGCTTTAAATCCTTTTTTAAAATGAAAAACAGAATTCAACGTCGAGATTTCCTTAAAACAGCCACTGTAGCTGGTATTGGTATTGGAATGACGGGTATGTCTCAACTATTATTTGCAAGTGATTCTTCTCAAAAAAAGATAAGAGTTGGTATAATCGGACTATCTGTTCATACTGAGGCATTTTCTGAAATGCTCAATGCAGAAGTAGTTGATGCGGATATCAGTGGCTTCAGGGTTGTTGCTATCTATCATCCAAAAGGTAATCCGGATGTAGAATTTAAAGCGGATATGCTAGCTGATTGGGCTGTTAAGGCTAAGACCAGGGGTATTGAACTGGTTGATTCAGTAGATAAGTTGCTTGCCGTGTCAGATGTAGTGATGCTTGAAACTAATGATGGAAGGCCGCACATGGAGCAATTATTGCCGGTATTTAAAGTGGGGAAACCGGTTTTTATAGATAAACCAATCGGAGCAAATCTGAAGGAAGTTGTGCAAATATTGAATGCTGCAAAGAAATATAATGTGCCGGTATTTTCTTCTTCATCACTGCGCTACGTAAGCGGAGCCCAGGAAATTCGAAATGGGAAAGTTGGGAAAGTCCTGGGCGCAGAAGCCTATAGCCCAGCCTCATTACAGGCTTCTCATACCGATATGTTTTGGTATGGAATACATGGTGTGGAATCTTTATA
>CAMBFY010000246.1 GCA_945865415.1 Sphingobacterium thalpophilum | reverse complement strand
ACTATCATACATTTTCTGTGTAGCGCTGAACAAATCCAGAAAAGGAACACCCTTCTCTTTAGCTACCTGTGACATAGCTAAAGTATATGCTGCTAAGCGACGATTATTCTCTTTACCATCAGGGAAATTTTTAGAATTCAGATTTTCATGAGCAATAGGTGAGAAGAGCACTAAACGCGGCGCAGCCTTCTTATCATACTTTTGCTTCCTAGAATAATCTATAAAAGCAACTAACTGCTTTTTAAACTCAGCAGGTTTGTCCTCAAATGACTCGTTGTACCCAAAAAAGGCGAAGATAACATTAGCACTTACATTCGTTAAATGCGAGTCGCTATCTCCAAAACCTTCGTGTGAACGTGGACGATAATGAACCTGGTCGCCTGTATAACCCAGTTCCCTGAAAACTAATTTTCCATTTGGATAAACAGATTGTAAATAGGTTTCAAGCCAGCCATCGTGTTGCATACGATCGGCAAGTCCGTTACCAATTATTGCGATTTTATCGCCTGGTCTAAGCTCAAACCTCGGACTTTGCGTCCAGCTCGTCATAAAAATTATCAAGGGCATTAATAGAGCTGGCGCAACCAGTTTTAAAACATTTCTTCCATTAAGAAAAATAGGTTGCACCAGTAATTTTCTTAGGCCTTTGAGTTGATCCATCTTTTTTTATTAATTTATTGTTATTTCATTGAGCAGCATACTGCTATAATTAATGCATTTCAACTGAGCACGTACCTAGTCCTGATCTCAAAAAGTTAAACTGAACATTTGGATGATCTGCAAGAACAGACATTGGAACAGATACATCAGGAATATTATTAGAAATCATATAGGTAGTTAATCTTTGTCCGAAAGGATTATCATGAGCACCTGCATGCCAGATTGAAACTTGGTCCGCCTGCCAGGTTTCCTTAGGGCCAACTGATACTGCCTGTGTTGGGATTGTTGGAGCATTTCCACCGCAATGTAATCTTGAGTTTTGTGCAATAGTTATTGGGTGCAAATCAAGAACACGCGTTGTCAATTGTTTGTATTCCTCAACTGTAGGTGGATTATCAATATATTTTCCTTCACGCATAGGCGGTTCGTTAAATGCCCAGTGCTTTACATCTCCTTGTCCACCTTGCATAATCGCACATTTAGCTTTTGTCCAGCTATTGATATACTCCGCAGTATCTGCTTTAGCAAAATGCACATTCTCATCAGGCATCACTAAATCCTTACGGATTCTGTTCAGACATAATGATTTAAATGCCCTCTTAAAAGAAAGGGGATGACTCTCCGGCACTTCCTTACCATCAATTACCCACTCATCCATACACCAGAAGTGTGCATGTTTAAGCGATAAGCCCAATTCATTAACCAGCATGGCAACCAAAGGCAATTGCTCTGTCGGACCGATTGGTCCGCAAATACCTACAGGATTCGAAGCAGTAGCTGATTTCCAAGTTGTGATAAACTCAAGGGCTTCTGCTAAATAAAATTCTTCAATTGTATCATAAAAAACTACTTTAAAACCTGGTCTTGACATTTTAATCATTTCTTCAGGTGTCAAGGCTGCAATTTTATCTGTTACTTTCTGACCTAAATCCAAGGTGGTGTAATCCCACCAACCCGGTGCAATTGAACTTTTCTTACGCATAATATTCTTATAAAATTGTTATTGTATTTTGTTGTTTAGTAGTTAAGACTTGATTATTCCAGCTTGTAATCCTTATTGGTTAAATAACATATTCCAAGCTCCTTTAATGGGTCAAATCCCTCTTCTGAGAATCCAAAATGAAGGTGTCTTCTCCATCCTTCTGCATGTTCAAACTGATTAGACATGCTTCCAACTGTTAAGGAGAAATTTTCCATTGCCTGGATATAAGAATTCATTTTCTGACTATCCTCTAACCAATTCTGCTGACTCTTATGAGCCTCCAAAGCTTCACGCTTAACAGCATGAACTGTGCTGGTATCTATGAAAATCTCAGGAATTACTTTCTTTCTTAATGGGTCTAAAAGTGAATGAGGCAGGGCATGATAAACAGCACAGTCGTAATTATTTACAGCATCATGGTCTGCAGGAAAATTAGGAACTCCGCGAATAAAAGCAGCAGTAACAGCCAGGCGACTGGTATTCATATGATCTTCCATATAATCAGAAGGAGAATGTGTCAATATTACTGAAGGCCTTACCTTACGGATAATGCCGGTTAGCTTTCTTAGCAATTCAAGTCCATAAAAAATTTCAAAATCATTACATACCGGGCCATGAAATTGAGCTCCCAAAATAGTTGCTGCATTCTGCGCTTCTTTCAACCTGGTTTCAGTGGTAGTTAAAGAATCGTACTCTATACTCCCACAGTTTCCTGTAGAAAGATTCATATAATGAATCTCATATCCTTGGTTTTTCAATAAAACCAAGGTTCCGGCCATCATGAATTCAATGTCATCAGGATGTGCTGCTACCGCCAGTGCTACTTTATTCATTTAATCCTCGATAATACTACAATCTAACTGGTTTTCCTGTTGCGGCAGACCTGTCGGCTGCAAAAATGATCTCATGAGTTTTTATACCGTCACTTAAACTTGTTAATGGCATATCAACTCCTTCAAGCAGACATTCGAAAAATTTATCAAACTGTGCCTGGTAAGGATGATCAGCTACATCTCCTGTATCCAGCATTTTCATTGCCAGTGAACTCCAATGATGATGGTCCATTCCTAGTTTCTCAGAATGGAACTTATCGTCCAGCAGACTTCCTTCACTACCGAAAAGATGGGTATGGAAATAGTAAGGTTGAAAACAATCAATAATAGCTGAAGATTTACCAACTCTGCCATCCCTGAATTTGAATATACTTACCCTACTGGTTGTGTACTCATAAGCCTGAAAAATCGGATTTTTTGATTTTGTTTCATAGCTGGTAACTTCTTCAATATCAGTACCCATGAATAAAAGCATAGCATCCAATGCATGGCAACCGGCAGTAAGAATAGAACTACCACCTTTATCCTTTTTAATATTCCAGTGGTACTGACCATACCACGGACCAAGTCCGTGGAGGTAATCAACCTCAGCATAATGAATATCACCGATCAAACCAGTATCAACAAGTGCCTTAGAAACCAAAAATTGATTAGAATAACGGCACTCGAAACATACGCAAACCTTTACTCCAGCTTTTTTTACTTCAGCATCAATCATTAAACAGTCTTCCCAGGAAAGTGCCATTGGCTTCTCAAGTATGATATGTTTACCTGCTCTGGCAGCGGCAATGGCCTGGGCGGCATGCTGATCAGAATAACTGGTAATCGATACTGCGTCAATACTCTTATCGGATAGCATTGCGTTTAAATCGGTGTATGTTTTGATTGGAGAACCCCATTTTTCACTTTCTGCTGCATCGTCATGCGGGCGTGATGAATAAATGGCAGTAACCTGAGCGTTTGGACTTTTATTAATAGCTGTGATGTGTGCAGTAGCAACCCAGCTATATCCAATTATACCTACATTATACTTTTTCATCTTTTTATTTTTTGTTTTTTAATGGTGATAAAAAAATCATGGTTTGATGATCTTACCTCTGCGGGTTTTGACCAAACCATGATGGTTTAATAAATGCTTAATGTTTAAAAAAATAGAAATTATTGTTTTGTTTGAATTTGATAGTTTGAATTTAAAAAATACTTGGTAATTAATTCGCTTTTGCCATAACACTTGCCAGAGTAACCGGAACTCCTCCTAATATTTTACTTTCATCTGCCGCTTCCATGAAGGCATAAATCTCCAATGTTTCTGCAAGATCAACAGGAGCTTTAAGGGTACGGAAAAACTCAGTTACCGGGACTAACAAACGACGGTAACCTTCAAATGTTCCGATAGTGGCAATTCCTTTTTCTCCAAAAGCAGTTCCCCCATAACCTCTAGAACCAGCACGTAATCCTCTGAATACTCCAATCCGACCACCTTCCCAGGTACCAACAATAACATCTGCATCCTGAGTGTATGTTCTTGTGACTTGTTGACACCCTCCGCCTCCCATTATGGTGTATAAAGATTCCACACCATGTATTCCATACCAAAACATATCGGTATGAGAAGCCTGTAATGAGGCTGGGCTATAGGCTTCTGCGCCCAGGACTTTCCCAACTTTCCCATTTCGAATTTCCTGGGCTCCGCTTACGTAGCGCAGTGATGA
>CAMBFY010000245.1 GCA_945865415.1 Sphingobacterium thalpophilum | reverse complement strand
AGGCAAGTGTTCTAAAATATTCTTTAGGTTCTCACTTTCCTCCTTCTTGATAGACGTTTCTTCAGGATTCAGGGTATTGGATATCATGTAAAATTGACGTTCATCCTTATTCTCTTCAGTCAAAGATTGTAAGGAAACCACCTTTAATCTTTTCTTTCTTACAAAATCTATACAATTATTGGTTGCTATCTTGAATATCCAGGTACTAAATGCAAAATCAGGCTTATATTTTTCAATATTTTCGAATGCTTTGGCAAAAGTCTCAACTGTAAGATCCATGGCATCATCCTTATTATTGACTATTTTAAGAGCCAAAAAATAAAGTGAGTCTGTGTATCGCTGCATTAATGCGGTATATGCCTTCTGATCCCCATTTTTAGCTCTAAGCACCAGCATAAAATCTTTTTTTGCATTTGCAGAAAAGTTGGGATTTATTTCCATTCAACCCTCTTTGTGAATAATGCAATAAAGTTAAAAAGTACTATATAAATGTAATAAATGAAATCAAATACAGGTGTCCACCAAATTAGATCAATATACTTTAATTTTTTTAGAACGGAGATATAAACCAGAATCTGAGCTATTAATCTGGGAAAATAAAATGCGGCAATAATCCACCAATCTGCCTTAATAACAATTAAAGCACTTAGAAAAACATAAAAAAGGAAACCCGACAAAGCCTGAAAGCTTAACATTTTCCTGTGGCTGCCTTTGTATACTCTACCGGCACCCTGATGGCGAAATTTTTGAGTAAAGTAGCTTGAAAGTGAGTTTTTGGGTTCAGACCAGATATGCGAGTCAAAATCAATTTCAATTCTGGTATTCGTACTATTGGCATTCTGATTTACAAACAGGTCATCGTCACCTGAGAGAATATGCATATGTGAAGCAAATCCCTTACCCTTAAAAAATAAAGACTTCCTGTAGGCCATATTTCTTCCAACTCCCATATAGGGGATTCCTTTCAAGGCATAAGAAAGGTAGTTGAGTGCTGTAATGAATGTTTCATATCGAATAAACCGATTCAGAATGCCCGGCCTGAACTCATAGGGCGAAAAAGCCAGTACAATTTCGGTGTCCTCATTGAAATTGCGCTGAATACATTTAAGCCATTGATTTGAAGCAGGTCTACAATCAGCATCTGTAAAGACAAGATTTTCATTTTTTGCAGCCTTTATTCCAAGAGTTACTGCAAACTTTTTTCCGTGCTTAAAACGAAGATTTTCATTAATTGTGACGACCTTAAGATTCTTATGTTGCAGGGAAAGATCACGTAAATACCAGTCGGATGCATCATGTGAACAGTCGTTTACAATTATAATTTCAAAGTCAGGGTAATCCTGATCGAAAAATGACGGAAGGTTTTGCTTTAGATTCTCTAGTTCATTTTTTGCACAAATGATGACAGACATTGGTTCTAAAACCTGAGTACCACCTTCAAAACCTTTATAGACGGCTAATTTTCTATGAACAACCAGAATGTAGTATAACTGCAGGGCCAAACAAAACAGTAGGCAAATTGATATGTGTATAACTAAATAATCCACGATTTAGAATTAGCGTTTAATAAGAGTAAATTTCTAATTTTTCGGCTAAATATTGTCATTTTTATCAAATAAAAAGAAATAGCCTGTCATTTTTCGCGCTCAACCCAGCCTGAGTTTATATTTTGCTATTTTTACGCCGGATATTCTTCAATTGGATGAAATTTAAATTAGAGGCTTCAGATAAATTTTCAAAAGCACGGGCTGGAGAAATCAGTACTGACCATGGGATCATCAAAACTCCTATTTTTATGCCAGTGGGGACCGCAGGCACTGTAAAGGCAGTGCATCAGCATGAACTTTCTGAAGATGTCAAGGCTCAGATTATACTTGGTAATACCTATCATTTATACCTCAGACCAGGTCTTGAAACTCTTCAATTAGCAGGAGGATTGCATAAATTTAATGGCTGGTACAAACCGCTGCTTACAGATAGTGGTGGATATCAGGTATATTCTCTTGCAGGAGTACGAAAAATAAAAGAAGAAGGTGTTACCTTCAGATCCCATATTGATGGCTCCAAACATCTCTTTAGCCCTGAATCAGTAATGGATACACAAAGGGTTATTGGAGCAGATATAATCATGGCTTTTGATGAATGTACACCCTATCCATGCGAATATGGTTATGCACGTCGTTCGATGGAAATGACACATCGCTGGCTAAAACGCTGTTGTGAACGTTTTGATGCAACACAGGGAATCTATGGATTTGAACAAACTTTATTCCCTATTGTTCAGGGTTCGGTTTACAAGGATCTCAGAAAGCAATCAGCTGAAGTTATTGCCTCTTTTGAAAGGGAAGGAAATGCTATTGGTGGACTGTCAGTTGGGGAACCTGCAGAAGAAATGTATGAAATGACCGATATCGTGACCGATATACTTCCAAAAGACAAACCACGCTACCTAATGGGAGTAGGTACTCCGGTAAATATTCTTGAGAATATTGCCTTGGGAATCGATATGTTTGATTGTGTAATGCCTACCCGAAATGCCAGAAACGGTATGTTATTCACTAAAAATGGAATCATAAATATTAAAAATGAACGCTGGAAGAACGATTTCTCTGCTTTAGAAGAGGATAGTGATCTTTTTGCTGACAGAAATTATTCAAAGGCCTATCTTAGGCATCTGGCACATTCCAAAGAAATACTTGGATCACAGATAGCAACTTTGCATAACCTCCATTTTTATTTGTGGCTGGTAAATGAGGCTAGGGAAAAAATCATATCCGGGGATTTTTATGATTGGAAAAATAAAATGGTCGTTCAATTATCACATCGCTTATAAATTATGATTGCAATAATCGACTGGTATATCATAAAGAAATATCTGGGGACATTTGTCTTTACCCTGAGTATTTTCACGGTGATTATTGTGATTTTTGATGTCTCTGAAAAACTTGATGACTTTTTGAGACATCAGGCACCATTAAAAGAAATTATTTTCAGTTATTATGTTGGTTTTATACCCTTCTATTTGAATTTTCTATCTCCCTTAATCAATTTCATTGCGGTTATTTTCTTTACCGCAAAAATGGCCGACCAGACAGAAATTGTACCCATTCTAAGCAGTGGGGTTAGTTTTAAACGATTTTTATGGCCTTACCTGATTTCATCTACAGTAATTTTTATTGTGACTCTAATCTTCAATCTATTCATCATTCCTGAGACTAACCGGCTGAAAATTGACTTTGAAAATGTCTATGTGAATCCTAAATCAGACAACTCCAAAATGTATACACATATGCAGATTGATAAGAACACATTAGTTTACATTGAAACTTTTGATAATAACTTGAAAACCGGTTACAAATTTACGCTTGAAATATTCTCTGGTCAGAACCTGAAAGAAAAACTGGTTGCAGACAGAATTACCTGGGATTCAGTGAAAACTAAATGGAAGATTGAGAACTATTCCATCCGAAAAATTGATGGCTTAAAAGAGAGCATGTCGGCTGGCTTACAAATGGATACTACCCTGGACATGCGCCCAAAGGACTTTCAAATTTACGATAATATTTACCAGGCGATGAATATGGGTGAGCTGAATGACCGAATTAAGAAGGAAGAAACACGTGGTACAGGAGTGATGTCGGATTTAAAACTTGAAAAATACCAACGTTATGTGTATCCATTTTCAGCCTTTATTCTAACATTAATGGGTGTTTCACTCTCATCACGTAAGGTTCGCGGAGGTGTTGGACTTCCACTTGGTATAGGTATTTTTTTAAGTTTCACCTATATTTTATTTATCAGGTTTTCAAGTATGTTTGCATTGAAAGGAGGATTACCTCCCCTCATTGCAGTTTTGATTCCTAACATAGTCTTTGGAATTCTAGGGATTTATTTATTGATGAAAGCCCCTAAATAAACCCTCATGTCGATTCAAAAACCTGCGGTCAGTAAAAATCTGATCATCCTTCATGTAACCGTTTTTATTTGGGGCTTTACCGGAATACTTGGGGCTTTAATCTCAATTGATGCAGTTAATCTTGTTTGGTACAGGGTACTTATCGCGTTTATCAGTTTATATGGCTATTTACTGTACAATAAAGTATCCATTCGTGTTTCAGGAGATGCTTTTTTTAAACTGTTCTTTACAGGTGCAATAGTTGCAGCGCACTGGATTCTATTTTTTCAATCCATCAAATTGTCAACTGTTTCTGT
>CAMBFY010000244.1 GCA_945865415.1 Sphingobacterium thalpophilum | reverse complement strand
AAAAAAAGAATACATGGAAATATTTCTATTGATGCTCGGAGGTCTGGGCTTGTTTTTATTCGCTTTAGTTAATCTATCCGATACGCTGAAAGGATTAATGGGTGATAAAGCCAGCAAATGGCTTAATTTTTTTACAGGGAATCTTTTCACCGCCATTTTAACGGGAACTATCATAACCATTATATTAGATTCATCCTCTGCGGTCATTATCATGACCATAGTTTTGGTAAATGCACGTGCCCTTACTTTCAAGCAATCCCTTGGTATTGTTATGGGCGCCAATATAGGAACGACCTTTTCGAGTCAACTAATTGCCATGGATATTGGTCAGTATTCACCTATTCCATTATTTATTGGCTTAGTATTCAGCATTTTTGCTAAAAACGAAAAGATTACTCAAACAGGACGGGTGATTTTGTACTTTGGAATCCTATTCTTTGGTTTATACACTATGGAACGCGCTGTTGAACCCTTGAAAGAACATGCTGATTTTTTGGCATGGATGACTACGCTGGATAACCCTTTACGCGGATCTGCCATTGGCGCGCTGGTAACTCTAATCGTTCAGTCCTCGTCAGCAACCGTAGGTATGGCAATTACATTAGCAAAAAAAGAGCTGATAAGTGTATCCGCAGGAATTGCCGTTATGCTTGGAGCTGAGCTTGGAACATGCTCAGACACCTTACTTGCTACGATCAGGTCTGATAGACAAGCCGTTAAAACTGGTATTTTTCATCTTTCATTTAATATAATCACCATTAGTATCGGACTTATCTTATTCCCCTGGTTTATTTCATTCATCGAACAGATTTCAGGAAACGCAGCTATTGAACAAAAAATTGCAAATGCTCATATGCTGTTCAATACTGCCGGTGTTTTACTATTTGTACCGTTCATCCCTCAAATCGAAAGGCTATTAAACCGGGTTCTGCCAACAAAAATGACAGAAACTCCTGATTCAATGCTTACTAAGTAAATCATGAAAAAACTAGTTAAAAGCCTGATGCATGCCATGCTATGTTAAGTCGGATTTGCTTTGTTAACATAATGATAATATTGAATTAACAATTTAGAAACATAACTTTGGACAAAAACCTAAATAATGGAAAAATCCAAAGCCAAATCTGATCAAAAGAAACTTCAGGAAACTATTGAAAATGGCCTTATTAAAGAATTAAAAGAATCAACTAGCCAGATTGCAAAAAATTCTAAAAAGCTTGACAAACTAATCATTAAGAGCTCCAGAAAGGTTGCAAAAAAAATCACCAAGAAAGTAAGCCGTATAAGAAATAAAGAATCTAAAGTTCAGACTTCCGCTGCAACAGAGACGGCTGTTAAATCCAAAATAACAGTTAAGATGGATTCAAAACAGCCAAAAACTAGTCCAGTTGCCAAAGCGCCCGTAAAAGTTACTTCCGACACAGCAATTCAGCCAATGACTGCTAGCCCTGTCAAAAAACCAATTATAAGCCGCAAACCAAGGGTATCCAAATAAATCAGCTATACCGAGCTATAGACATTTAAAGCGATAAGTATTGCAGGATAATACCCTGCTTTTTCTTATCGCTTATTTTTATTTACGCCAATTCTTGCTTGCATAAATAAAATTTCTAATGAAAAATTGAACCTACTGTTTGTAAGCTATTCAAATAGACAATCTAATAATATTAAATCTCCCAAAATTGAATCAGCAACAACCTTCCTGTCCGGAACAAGCCTTTACCTCCGCCATTGGGGTTCCGGCCTGAATTTCTTCCAATGTTGCAGGTCTGACATCAACAATTTTAAGGTTATAAACAAGCCCTTCACCTGCCAGTGGATGATTGGTATCCAGCACTGAAAAATCGGCGTGCTTTTCTACCAGGACCCCTTCACGACCATCGGTCAAAGCGATAAAATCTCCGGGCTGTAAGTCATCAATTTCCGGTATGTCCTTGTTATTAAGTTCAATGATAAGATCCTCTTGAACAGGTCCGAACGCTTCGGAGTAATTGATTCTTACCACCAGCTCCTCGCCAGGTTGCTTACCTGTTAAAGCTTCTTCAAGTCTGGCGAGAATATTCCCTTCCCCATGCAAATAGCTTTCAGGTGAATAGCCTGTGGTATCCTGTATTAAAACATCATCACTATTTTTAAGTGAATAATGAATGGAAACGACCGTGTGATTTTGAACCAGCATAACTTAAACTTTAATGAATAGAACTTGGCCCGGGTCCAAATTAATTTCAGAAGAAAATCTGATGTTACATCTGTTCCCCTCGGCAGAAAACTCTGCCGGGATTGATTTATCACCAAGTTTTACTTCAATCTTAGAAACCTGATGTTGTGTCACTACAGTAAAACTATTCAGAATTAATTCACCATAATGAACCTCGAGTTTTGCCATTAGTTTTTGTGCATCCTTTTCCTGTGCATAAGAACCCCAGGCAGCAGCAGCAGTGAAGGGAGCCTTAAACTTTTCCGGATTCAATTTTGGATTGAAAGCCATATGACCATTGGGTCCATGATATTCGTATCCGCAAGCGGTAATGAATGTACCATAGCTGGCCATTGCTCTGGCATAATGATCACTGCATTCAATTTCATTGAAAGGGTTTCTTTTGGCAGCATGATACCGGTCATGAATCATGCGGGTTATAACCATGGCCTCTTCAATCATCCCTTCAGCCATCATATGAGATGCTACCTGGTGCTCAAATCCACTCATACATTCATGGAAATAGCCCAATTGCCAGGTAATTTTATCCCCGTAGGGTCTTGCTTCATTTTTGGGATTGGTATTCATGACTAAACCCCCTTCACCTGCAAGCGCGTAAGGTCTGCCTCCTGTTCGCTCTTTTATATAAGGACCAACATCCGGGGTGAAATTATATTTCCACAAAGAGCGAAGTGCCTGAAGCGTTTTTTCCTTGTCAATAATCCGACCCAGAGCCACCTGATGCGACCAGCTTTGTCCGTAAACCTGATCAATGTGACAGGTATTGTAAGACCCCAGTTTTTCCCGGCCTTTTATCTCATCAGGTCTGTGAATAAAGTATTCGCCATTGAAGAGTTTCTCTTCCATATTCCTGCTACCCTTTAACACATATTCTTCACATACTTTTCTAAATTGGGTATCATTCATCTCCGCAGCCATGGCTCCTGCAGCTTTTACTGCAGCAATGCATAATCCAACAAGCCAGGCAATTTCCCCGTCCCAAACCGCATCCAGGGTGTTTTCAATGGGGGTATCCTCCATTCCATCCTGATTTTTATCCTGAGCAATCACCCATTCCGTTGCAAGCTTGATCTTCTCCCAGTTCCTATTTAAAAACTGCTTGCCCGTACTCATTTGGTGCTCCCTATAAATGCGCAATATGGTACCAGCCTGTCCGTCTATTGCGGCCGTTTTAACTACTTCACCGCGATACCAGATCATCCCGTTTTCCTGCAGCGATAATCCCAAATCAATCCGCTCACGGGTATCCCGTTCAATTCCAGGAAACAGCCGACCTACCGCCTGTGCATATTGCCAAACATGGGTGCATGTTCCTTCACAGCAGCCTACACCCTCCCATGCATAAAATCGACCCGAACGGAAGCGATGTGCCGTAGTGGTTGCCATGGTTGAAATATTTGAAAAGGTTCTTTCCAAAAACCAGTATGGCAGGCTTGAATCAAACCAGGTTTTTTTCCATAAATGACTATCTCTGCTTAGGGATGAAAAATTCTCATGAACATAAATCAACACATCAGAAGCAGAACCAAACCAGTTTGCATAGTAACGGCCTTTGTCCTGAATTGCCTGATTCAACTTTAAATTAGCGAAATGCCAGGCAATGGAAAAATTGGCTTCAACCTTGGCAGCAGGTTTGATCTGATAATCGGTTTGAATTGCAGCTACAAGCGTCTGTTCTTTAGTCTTCTCCGTAACTTTATCATTCTGTTGGGTAAAGGAAACCAGACTAATTGGAAACTGAAGATCAGTGATGGCTTTAGAAGATCCATTCAATGAGGCAATTGCCAAAGTACCAAAATCTGGTTCCTGTAACTGAAGTAATGAACCATTTAGTTTGATACTCCCCTGCACAGTTTTTAGTTTCCCCGCTGTAATAACTTCATTTCGACGAATAGCATTGGGTTCGGCCGATTTGATAGAGACTTTATTTTCAAGCCATCCAAGTATGGAAAGGCTTAGAGGCATTGCCGACTTATTAAGTATTGAAAATGAATAGACTGTGCA
>CAMBFY010000243.1 GCA_945865415.1 Sphingobacterium thalpophilum | reverse complement strand
AAACCTATTCCGGTGATTCCGGTGATTTTAAGAAAATCTCTGCGATTATTTTTCATCAGTTTATTTTTCATTCATTATTTCCGCACAGGCGGGATAATCCAATCGGTAGAAATAGCGATTTTATTTTATCAATCCCAATTCACTAGAGTAATTTTAGATGAATTTACAATTTTGATTCATAAAAATTACACCAAATAATTTCAGAAACCTCAAAACAAGAAGAAATTTATTAACATGAGCTGGAGTCAGTTTAAACACTCACAAACAAAATGTTTCCCTTTATTAAGTCGCAGAAATAAATTTTGCCCGAAAAAATCACGAGAAAAATTAGCAAAAATGTGATATAAATCATATTTTCGATTTTGAAAAATCTGAAAACAAAGAAAATAAGTCGCATGCTAAAGTGCCTTTCAGTAGTGTTCATGATTAGTATACTAAGTTTCAACTGGTATGGCTACGACTTACTCGTAAAAATTCTGGAAACTCATTATGATGAGCAATTAGAAATTGCGCTCAACAATAATAACTACGATGCTTCCCAAATTGTAGAACTGGATTCAAAAGTTATTCTCCCTTACGTCGCTGACATGACCAGTTTTGAGCGCGTAAATGGCGAGGTGACAATTGACGGTGTCCACTATAAATTTATTGAACGCAAATATGAAAATGGTCGGGTTATTTATCGCTGTATTCCTAATACAGAAAAGACTAGATTATACAGTGCGCGATCAACATTTTATGAATTGATGAATGAAATCCAAGATTCATCCAACCATTCAAAGCATCCAGCCAAGCCGCTGACAGCTAAAAAGACCTTGTCAGAATATGAACTTTTGGAGTCTGGCAAACTAAGTTACAGTGTTTGTGATTTATTTAATCTTGGATATTACAGCCTAAAACCTAATACTACGAAACCCGCTTTTGGTATTCACTCGCCTCCTCCTGAATTCGTTTAATACCTAAAATAAGCGGGGAACTCAATTCTGAGAACCGCAAATTCATTTCTTCCATTCTATTTTAAGGAATTGATTTTCAATCTGCACCATCGTGGATGGCATGATTCATTTCAGCTTAAACCAGAAAATGCTGCTTTGATACAGATCAATTCCTAAACAGAGAGAAGAACAGATTTAAACGTTTTTCATTCCAATTATGCTATGTTTTTAAAATTAAAACAAGCTTTGGGGGATAAGCAAATAGCTTTTGTCCTCCAGCTAAAAGTTGTTCTTTTTCTACTTTTTGTTAACACCTTACCCTCCAACGCACAAACAGATATTGATGCCATTATGATGGGCAAAAATTTATTTTGTACAGGAATCATGTATAATGGAAGCAACTGGAACAAATATTGGGAAGGTAACCTGAAAAGGGAAAATGCCAATCTTGGAACGGTTAGCACCAATATGATCGGACCAATGGGTAGTTTAGGAATTAGTTCAAAACTCAATGTGATTTTTAATTTACCCTATGTCAGTACAAATGCATCAGCCGGACAATTAAGGGGCTTCCAGGGCTTTCAGGATCTTTCATTATGGTTAAAATGGAAACCCATCAAAAAGAAAGTTGCAAATGGCACGCTATCAGTGTTTACGATTGGAGGACTATCCTCCCCTGTATCTGATTATGTAGCAGATTACTTACCTCTTTCCATTGGCTTGAGAAGTCGTAATATATCTCTTCGGGGGATGGCTGATTATCAAGTGGGTGTCTGGACAGCAACACTCAGCGGAACCTATGTACACCGTAGCAATATCGAGATCGACCGGACATCTTATTATACAACAAGGATGCATTTTTCTAACAAGGTATATATGCCGAATGCTGCTCAGTTCAATGCCCGTATGGGATACAGAGGTAAAACCTGGGTGGTAGAAGCTGTAGCAGATAACTGGATTACCCTTGGAGGATTCGATATCACCCGCAATAATATGCCATTCCCATCAAACCGAATGAATACGACCCGTACAGGAATCAACCTGAAATACGAGCCAGGATTTTTTAAGGGTCTGACTTTAATCGGGGGTGCCAACACAACTATTGCTGGTCGGAATGCTGGAAAATCGAATAACGTTCAGGCGGGTTTATTTTACATTTTCAATCTGAAATCGAAAAAATCAGATGAATCTAACAAACGATAAAATGAAAAAAATAATACAACATATAGGCTTTGTGATTTTTGCTCTACTTATAGCCGCATGCAATAAAGATTTTGAAGAGCCTAATCTATTAACTCCTGCACTAAATCCGGTCCAGCCTGATGCAAATGCGGGCAGCTGGAAACCAATCCTGTTAACTTCAACTTCCGAAATTCTTGTACCTGCACCAATTGGCACAGGGAGCCCCGACTATATTGCCCAGATTAATGAAGTAAAATCCTGGCAAAATAAAATGACCGAATCGGATCGAAAACTGGTAAGCTATTGGAGTGCCGGCGCCGTTCTGAGATGGAATGAGATTATGCGGGAACTGGTAGCAAAGTACAATTTACCTCCTTATCAAAATGCAGATGGCACCTATCCCATTCCTAGCGTAAATAATCCGCTGGCCTACCCATTCTTTCCATTTTCGAATCCTCCCTATGCAGCCAGAGCATATGCATATGTTAGTGCAGCACAGTTCGATGGCTTGATTGCAGCGCATTATTACAAAGAACTTTATAAGCGTCAAGCTGTTTATAACTTTGATCAAAGGATTTCTCCATTAATCAATAAAAGCAATCTTTTTTCCTATCCTTCTGAAGATGCAGTAGTAATTGGAACAACCGTAGAATTACTAAAACTGCTATTCCCAGGAGAGCATGACTTTATCCAGTCAAAAGCTGAAGAACATCGAAGAGCGCGATTAATAGCCGGAGTCAATATTCGGGATGAACTTGAAGCAGGCGAAGCTCTTGGAAAGGCAGTAGCATTAAAATATGTTCAGCGTGCCCGGACCGACAGAACGGGAACCGCAGTAGGAATTGTGAATGGACAAGACCTTTGGAAAGAATTTGAACAGGCCGCAATTCAAAGAGGTGAAACGCCCTGGATAAGCCAGGAAATTCCCAAACGTCCACCCATGCTTCCTTATTTTGGCAAAGTCAGACCATTCCTGTTCGACTCATTAACAGTAGTAAGAACACTCAGGCCCCCAGCTCCGCCGTCTACAAAATCAGAGGCGTTTAAGAAAGAATTAGATGAAGTTTTATATTTCAGCAGAAATCCAAGTAGGGAAAGAGTAAAAATCGTTCATAAATGGGGAGATGGAGTTGGCACTTACACCCCTCCTGGTCATTGGAATGCTATTGCAGCAGAAAATATGATTCCATTAAACCTGAGTGAAGTACGCTGGGCAAGGAATCTCTCTTTGTTGAATATGTCACTAATGGATGCGGCAATTGTGTGTTGGGATGGAAAATTCACCTATTATAACCCGAGGCCATCGCAGGTTAATCCGGAAATCAAAACTTTAACCGGCCTACCAAACTTCCCAGCATACATTTCAGGGCACTCAACTTTCAGTGGGGCCGCAGCAACAATTTTGGCTCATCTTATTCCAGATAAGGCAATTCTGTTTAACGAAATGGCTTTGGAAGCCTCGAATTCGCGCATTTATGGTGCAATACATTACAGAAGTGATTGTGAAGTTGGATTAGCGGCTGGGGCGAAAGTAGGAAACTATGCAATTCAGCGGGCAAGAACTGATGGAGCTAATTAGAGCTATGATAATTCAATATAATAGAGGCCTTCTTAATTAGAAAGCCTCTATTATCCTATTTGGAACTTACTCGTACAGTTGAATTGGTTTTTTCGGCTAATTGCAATGCATTATAAGCATTTACAATACCCCCCGAAACAGAAATATCACTCAATAATACTTTTCTGTTATCACCATCTTCCTTAATCTTTAATTTTTGCTCCACTTTTACCACAGAATTCATTATTATATCTTTTATCTGTACTGCAGTAAAAAGTGGATAGTGTGACCATATCATTGCGGCAAGACCAGCAACTACCGGTGCTGCCATACTTGTACCATCATTTTCTTTGTAGGTTGAGCCCGGCATCGTAGAATTGATTTTTACCCCCGGAGCAAAAACATCTACTGTTTTACCCCCGTAATTAGAAAAAGAGGCAACCAGATCTTCATCATTCTTCCAGCCTGAAGCTCCAACTTCTATCCAGCCCTCAGCGGTTCCCATTGTTTTACCAAGACTGTCTGTAAATAAACGATTGGGGAAATTATCTTCTTTC
>CAMBFY010000242.1 GCA_945865415.1 Sphingobacterium thalpophilum | reverse complement strand
CTTAGATCAAAAGGAAGGGATGTGATATTTGTTTGCGGATCTGATGAACACGGGGTTCCAATTACGCTTAAGGCTCGGAAAGAAGGCATACAAGCACAACAGGTGGTAGATAAATACCATAAAATTATAGGTGATTCTTTTCGCGATTTTGGGGTATCTTTTAACATTTATCACCGGACTTCTTCAGAAACACATCATGATACCGCCTCCGGATTCTTCAGGTCGCTGTATGATAAGGGTGTTTTCAATGAGGAAGAAACCGAACAGTATTTTGATGAAAAAGCCGGTCAGTTTTTAGCCGACAGATATATAATTGGAACCTGCCCAAATTGTGGAAATGAGGAGGCCTATGGTGATCAGTGTGAAAAGTGCGGCACGTCATTAAGTCCAACCGAATTAATCAATCCACGATCAACATTATCAGGCGCTCAGCCAGTTTTAAAGAAGACTCTAAATTGGTTTCTTCCTTTGGATAAGATGCAGCCTCAGATAGAGGCTTATATCGATTCTCACAAAGAATGGCGTCCCAATGTATATGGTCAATGTAAATCATGGCTTAGTGGTGGCCTGCATCCGCGTGCAATGACCCGTGATCTCGACTGGGGTGTTAAAGTTCCGGTTGAAGGAGCTGATGGTAAAGTACTTTACGTTTGGTTTGAAGCACCTATTGGATATATTTCGGGCACCAAAGACCTTTGTGATCCTGATTTAAGTGCTGTGAAAAAAACCGATTATTATTTTAATGAAGCATTTAAACCTACAGACAACTGGGAGAAATACTGGTATGCTGAGGATACCAAACTAGTTCATTTTATAGGAAAGGATAATATTGTATTTCACTGCATCATATTTCCTTCTATTCTAATGGCACATGGACAATATCACCTTCCTGATAATGTTCCGGCCAATGAGTTTTTGAATCTTGAAGGTGATAAGATTTCTACTTCCAGAAACTGGGCGGTTTGGTTGCATGAGTATCTTCAGGATTTCCCAAATAAGCAGGATGTATTGCGGTATGTATTAACCGCCACTGCACCCGAGACCAAAGACAATGATTTTACCTGGAAGGATTTTCAGGCTCGGAATAATAATGAATTGGTTGCCATTTTCGGAAATTTTGTAAACCGTGTTTTGGTTTTATCCCATAAGTATTTTGATGGAAAGGTCTTGATGGGCTCTGAACTTACCTCTGCAGATCAGGGAGTGGTAGAAGAAATAAAAGAATATCCGGCGAAGATTGCAGCCTCTATTGAGCAATACCGTTTCAGGGAAGCTTTGGGCGAGTTTATGAATTTAGCTCGCTTAGGAAATAAATATCTGGCAGATGCCGAACCTTGGAAAATAATTAAGACGGATGAAGAGCGCGTAAAAACTATCTTGAATATTGGATTGCAGATTACCTCAAATCTTGCCATACTGGCACAAGCTCTCCTTCCGTTCAGCTCTGACAAATTGTTTCAAATGCTGAACCAGGATAAACAGGAATGGGACAAAGCCGGAACTGCTGATTTATTACCAATCGGACATCAGCTGAATGAGGCAAGTTTACTTTTTGAAAAGATAGAGGATGAAGCAGTTGAAGCACAAATTAAAAAACTGATGGATAGCAAAAATGCCAATGAACTGGCTGCAATAAAACCTGACGAATCAAAGCCAAACATCAATTTTGACCAATTCTCGGCCATGGATATCCGGGTTGGAACTATTCTGGAAGCAGAAAAAGTGGCAAAAACTAAAAAACTTTTAAAACTAAAAATTGATACCGGGATCGATCAACGGATTATTGTTTCAGGAATTGCAGAGTATTTTGAACCTGAAAATATCATTGGTAAACAGGTCTCAGTATTGATCAATCTTGAGCCCAGAGAGATCAAGGGAATATTATCGCAGGGAATGATTCTTATGGCTGAAAATTCAGATGGAAATCTTAGTTTTGTGGCTCCTCCAGCAGGCATGAAGAATGGTAGTGTGATAAGGTAAATGATTGGTCCCCCGGCTGAACGGCGTTCGGACGGGGATAGAATAGAAGAATAAAAATATAGGTCCCGTAGTTCAACGGATAGAATAGAAGTTTCCTAAACTTTAGATGTGGGTTCGATTCCCGCCGGGACCACAAAATCGTCAATTATTTATTACGCATACGTAATTAAAAGCTTAATAGCTGATTTTTACTATAAAGGTCACTGCCAGGATCTTGAGATTAGAATTGCCCAACACAATTCAGGAATGACTGTTTCCATTCGTCCTTACCTACCATTTCAACTTCTTTATTTTGAAAGTTTCGAAACTAAAGCAGAAGCTATTATCCGGGAGAAATATTTCAAATCTTCTGCTGGGAGAAGATATTTGAAAACAAAATTAATCCCGTAGTTCAACGCCCGCCCGGCTGAATGGCATTCGGACGGGCCCGCCCGGTAGAACGCCGTTCGGACGGGGATAGAATAGAAGTTTCCTAAACTTTAGATGTGGGTTCGATTCCAGCCGGGACCACTTAACTGATTTACAGATAGTTATAAATCAAACATCCCCTCTTTTTTGTGTTTTGAGTACAACATTGCAGTTAACATTGCAGTGGATTTGGTGGATGACGTTATCTTTACCTGTTCCTCAATAAATTTATAATGTAAACTAGTGCGAGTATACATTTAAACTTTCTTTCATTTTTCAGGATGTTTCAACTGGTAGAACTCCAAATCAATATCACTCATTGGAGACATATTTACCCTATCTCATTTCATCGGGATAGTGGGTAAAAATAATTGGAGACGCTTTCTTGTAAAATCCGCCAATCAAGCTGATGAGAAAATCTTCTTTGTCGACTATGAAAATCAAGCAGATTTTAAAATATACTTTGTAAAGTATGAGAATCAAGCAGGGGTAAAAAGGGCAGATAAAAAAGCCAAAGAATAGGAAGACCTGTACTAATTACAGAGCGAAACCTCAGGGGGTTTTTAAACCAGTCCAATTAATAAGAAATGAAAAACACATTAATTTAGTTGATTGCTTTTTTGAATGGAATACTTTAATTTTGATATTTGAAAGAATATGCAGTTGGTGGTTTTGCGAATGACTACTGTTGTAGCCGTTATGCCTCAACGTTATCTATACTTGTCACAAAAATTTTGAGTGTTTAAAAAAGTAAAATAAAGTAATTTATTTCGCCGAAAAATATAAATTATAAAATATGGATTACAAATCTTTTGAGATAAAAATCGGAAATCAAATCTGGATGAATAAAAATCTTGATGTTGATCAGTTTAGAAATGGTGAAATTATTCCTCAATCGAAATCTCTTGAAGAATGGGAAAATTTTGGAAAGTCTGGGCAAGCATCCTGGTGCTTTTACAATTTTGAACCTTCCAACGATGAAAAATTTGGGAAATTATATAATTGGCATGCTGTGGTTGATAAAAGAGTACTTGCTCCAATTGATTGGAAAATTCCTACTAAATCTGATTGGATGAAGCTTGATAAGTTTCTGGGTGGCGACTATGAAACTGGTGCAAAGTTAAAAAGTACGAAAGGCTGGAATAAAAATGGCAATGGTAGTAACTTGAGTGGATTTAATGGGCTACCAGCAGGACGGTTTAGTGGTTATGATGAATTTGCAGCTTTGGGTGAAAATGGTTTTTGGTGGAGCTCAACCAATGATTCAGATTACATGGCGATTGCGAGCGGAATGTTTTATGGCAACAGTCATCTGAGAGTTCAGCCACAATTTAAAGGTGACGGGATGTCTGTTAGATGCATAAAATAAATCTTGTATTAACCCTATCTATAATTTAGGGATATTAAGAGAGTAGATATTTTATCTTATTTGGCACTACCAGTTTGTCTTTTCATCTATTCTCCAAAATGTATTGTGTGACTGAATCAGGATTTTGAATATTAATCCGTTTTGTTTAGGTCAACTTCAATAAATTGAAAAAGTCGATTGACCACAGTTTTAATTTAATAGGAATTTTTATAAAGGGGAAGCAACAATTAAACTGCATCCCTTTAGATTTTATCCTAATAACTATAAAGCGACACATTAAGTTAATACTAAAAATTGTACGTAAAAGTCTAAAATTTGATACCTTATTTGATTCTTGTCGTCAAACTAAAGCGGACTCTTCATAAGAGAGTTTTAAGTTAATAATTTAAATGAAAAATGGTTCTTTTGATTTGTTGTTAATTTAATTCTTGAAATTTAAGAATTTGTTTACGTTTAAACGTTAAAACTTATGCACTA
>CAMBFY010000241.1 GCA_945865415.1 Sphingobacterium thalpophilum | reverse complement strand
GTGTTCTCTATGGTACATCTCCGCAGTTAAAACTTTTCGCTGCTGATGCTGCCACAGGCAAGGAAAAATGGATATTCGATCCAGTTCCAAGTATGCTCGCGGATAATGCAGGCAAACAAAGTTATGGCCTAAATGTATGCCGTGGAATTGCCATACACAAGGGAGAAAATAATGAACATCGGATATTTTATACTGCAGGCTCATCGCTTTATTGCATCAATAGCGCTACCGGAAAGCCCGTTAGCAGCTTTGGTAAGGATGGCAGGATTTCTTTGCATGATAATCTGGAAATGAACAGGGATATCAGCGATCTACGAGTAACTTCCACTTCAGCAGGCATGATCTATAAAGACCTAATCATTATGGGAAGCAGCTTATCCGAAGAAGAAGAATCAGCCCCGGGCCATATCAGAGCTTATGATGTTTTTACCGGTAAATTAAAATGGCTCTTCAAAACCATCCCCGCACCGGGAGAGAAAGGTTATGAAACATGGGATGATCCTGAAGCCTATAAATATGTTGGTAGCGCCAATGCCTGGGGTGGCTTTAGTCTCGATGAAAAAAGAGGAATTCTGTATGCTTCAACAGGAACTGCAAATGCAGATTACTATGGTGGCAAACGGAAAGGCGATAATCTTTTTGGAAACAGCATCTTAGCATTGAATGCGGAAACCGGCAAATATATCTGGCATTTTCAGGCTATTCATCATGATTTATGGGACTGGGATTTCCCAAATGCACCTGCCTTATTAACCGTAAAAAAGGATGGTAAATCGATAGACGCACTGGTCCAAACCAGCAAACAGGGATACATTTATCTGCTAGACAGGGTCACTGGCAAGCCCGTTTACCCAATTGTAGAAACCCCTGTTCCTGCAAAATCGGATCTTGAAGGTGAATACCCATCTCCTACCCAGCCTATCCCTACGGTCATTCCTGCATTTGCAAGACAAGGGATTTCTGAAGCAGATCTCAATAAAAACATCCCGGATTCTTCATATCAGGAACTTCTTAAGCGCTTCCGGAGCTTTAAAAGCGGACCAATGTTCACACCTCCAAGTTTGGAGGGAACTATAGTATTCCCCGGACTTACCGGCGGTGGTGAATGGGGTGGTCCATCGGTTGATCCGGAAAGTGGAATAATGTATATCAATGCAAATGAATTACCCTGGATTGTTACCATAGCAGATAATCGTGTTGATAAGCGGGTAACAAAAAGGCAAACTAATCTCGAAGCAGGTACATCACTCTACACTAAAAATTGTAGTGGCTGCCACGGGGCCGATCTGAAAGGATCTGGCAATTTCCCGGCATTAGTGGATCTGAACAAAAGATACAAAGCCTTAGATTTTAAACATCTGATCAGCTCCGGAAGAAGGATGATGCCCGCTTTTAAAAACCTGACTGAGGCCGATAAAACTGCTCTGGCATCTTATCTGCTCAATGATAAGGGTCTTCAAAAAGCAGCGTTTATACCTGAGCAAAAAAAGAAACATCCATTCTACGAAGTACCGTATCGTTTAGGAGGGATCAAACAATTTTTAACCCTCGAAGGATACCCGGCTGTAAGTCCGCCTTGGGGTACATTGCGTGCTATTGATCTTAACAACGGAAAAGTGGTTTGGAAACAAACATTGGGCGATCATCCGGATATGAAAGCTAAGGGCATTCATTCTGGAACAGAAAATTGGGGAGGATCGGTTGTAACTGCCGGCGGACTGGTTTTCATTGCCGCTACCAGTGATGAAATGTTCCGTGCTTACCATAAAAAAACAGGTAAACTTTTATTTGAAACCAAACTGCCTGCTGGCGGATATGCAAATCCGGCCATATATAGTATACATGGAAAGCAATATGTTGTCATTTCATGTGGGGGCGGTAAAATGAAGACAAAATCTTCAGATGCCTATGTAGCATTTTCTTTACCTGATTAAGAATTTATGTCAATGCGTTAAGGGATAAAATCTTCTCGAAATTGCTTAAGAGAAGGATTTTCTTTTCTGGCGCAAAACCAACAAATAAGAAAAATTAGTATGCGCAATCCAACAAATAAGAAAACTAACAAGGGGCTGAAATTCCTTTTATTCATTTTTCTTTTCAGTAATGGATTTAATACCCTGGCCCAGAATATAAAGTCTGTGGATGAACATTCTTTCGAAGGATTTATAAAAAATCTGCCTCTCATTAAAGCAACAAAGCTAGCCCCTCATCCGGATTGGGCTATCATGCAGCGCCAACTGATGAAAGCTATCGAGCAATCAGCTCCGGGTTATGTAAATAAATTCACTCAGAAAGATGGTACTCCCTATGGATTAGGCCCTTATGATGATGTCTATGAAATGTTCTATAACTGGCCAGAAATGTATGCCCTTGGTGGAAGTGACTACTTGTTTGAAACTGCTCTTAAAACTTATAATGCCATCACGCTGAACAATTCAGCTTATGTAAAGGATTCGATTGACTACAATCACCAATTATTTAAAGAATTCCCCAGACAAGACGACTGGTTCCATATATCTGAAGGTATCACCCTGTTTTATAATATGGGATTGGCTGATGCAAAACTTTCAGAAAATATAAAACGGGCAAAACGATTTGCAGGATTTTATATGAATGAAGATCCGGAAGCGCAGAATTTTAATCCTGTGAATAAAACAATAAAGTCAATATTCACGGGTAGCGCTGGAGCAGCAAGCACTTCCAGTGCAGTTTATAATCTCCGCTATGGCCACACCTCCTTGTATCCGATATTGAACGAACTGGAGCCTGACTGGCATGAAAAACCGGAACGACAAAAGCAAATTCAGGTCTTATATGATGAGATCATCACCCGAACCGATGTACCCGTTAACCTTCTTTCTACCGGACTGATTACCAATGCATACCTCTATACAGGAGATGAAAAATATAAAAAATGGGTTATAGATTACGTCGACGGCTGGATGCAGCGAATTAAAGATAATGGCGGTTTACTTCCTGATAACATAGGTCAAAGTGGTAAAATTGGTGAGTACAGAAATGGCCAATGGTGGGGTGGACTTTACGGTTGGTATGGAAGGTATGGGGTTTTAATGCAATTCTCTGCACTTTCGGTAGCGAGCGAATGTGCCTATATGCTTTCAGGTGATCCAAAATACCTTGACTTGTTACGTTCCCAAATAAACAGCATCATGAACAGAGCCAAAATTACCGAAGAAGGTCAGATGTTGGTTCCCTTTCGTTATAAAAAAGAGGGCTGGTACAGTTATCGTCCCATGATGATCCAGGATTTGGCCCACCTCTGGCATGCTTCAATGGAACAGGATGACTGGAAAAAAATTGAAGTATTGATGAATGGTAACAAGTTTCATCCACTATGGGGAGAAGGCGTTTGGGGTCAGAATACCCTTGGAGAGCTGGATACCATTGTTTGGAAAAAGGCCGAACCATTTGATTGGAATCGAGAGGAGAGTATGGGCGACCGAACATTTGGACTAACAGAACATGCACGCCTGATGTATTATGCCGGAAAAAATCCTGATTGGCCTTTAGAAGTCCTGAAAGCAGATTACCAAGAGGTGATGAAAAGAATGAACTTTATGCAAAATGATCCGAGAAATATTTACAGCATTCAAAAAGATGACCTTTATCCAAATAATCCAGTAATTACCAAAGGTCTTGTTCAAACCACAATGGGAACACCTCAAACAATTTACAACGGAGGTTTGCTGAGAGCAACAGTAAGATATTTCGATGCCGATTTACAGAGACCCGGACTTCCTCTGGACGTGTCTGCTTTGGTTGACGAATTGAAAGCCAATGAGGCCGGCATACAGCTTGTAAACTTAAATCCGTCTGAAAGCAGAAAATTAATTGTTCAGGCAGGTGCTTTTGGAGAACATTCATTTACAACTATCGGAGAAGGAAATGATCAGAAAACGATAAATAGCCCTTATTTTATGGTAGAATTAGCTCCGGCAAGCTCAATACACCTGAGGCTTGGGATGAATCGATTTCAAAATAAACCATCCTATGCCTTTCCATGGCAAAAAAAGTATAACTAAGCTGAATTTGAAAATTTTGACTCACATGGTTAAGCTCAACTAAATAAGGAATTGTAAAAATTATACATGATTTTACAAGCTTTGTGAAATAGAGAAAATCTAATGCTATTTTTATTTTTCAATTGGATAATATAAAATTGAACAGCTGATCTCTTACCCTTGAATTATGAATAAGCCAAAATTTGATTCTGTA
>CAMBFY010000240.1 GCA_945865415.1 Sphingobacterium thalpophilum | reverse complement strand
TGGACACAGAGATCAGGCAAAAGACATTGCGCAGGAGGTATTAACCTCATTGTGGATCAGGTGTGCTGATGGCCCTGTTGAAAATCTCCCCGCTTGGTTGTATACAGCAACAAAAAATCAGGTTTATAAATTATTTCTAGCTCAGGAACGTTTTATTCCTATATCTGATTTGCTGAATGAATTAAAAAGTTATGGTGACAGCGCTGATGCCCTTATACTTGATAAGGAATTAAATTCGGCCTATCAAGCCTTAATAGCTTCTCTCCCAGAGCAGCAACGCGTCATATACAAGATGAGATATCAGGATGATCTTGCTCCTTCTGAAATTGCCTCCAAATTAAGTATTACCCCAAAAACTGTTCGGAATCATCTGGGAAGAGCCTTAAGAAAATTAAGAACAACATTCATGCTGATCCAGCTGTTGATGATTATTGGTGGATTTAACTGAATTTCTCATTCAGTTTTAGTTCCGTAAAAATATTTTTCTTTAGACTGGGCGAAATCAATGTTTTCCGACACATGTATTTAAAATAGATAAATGGATCGGATTCAGAGAGAACAATTCTTAAAAATTCTCGAAAAATATCGTGTTGGAAATGCCTCAGCAGAGGAAATGGATTTTTTGGACACCTATTATAGGGTATTTGGCCTTCGTCCAGATTATACATCTGGCATGGAAGAAGGGAAACGCATCATTCTTAAAGAAGATTTAAAGAATTCTATTAATGAAAATATTTCTACTTATCGGAAGGCTACAATCCAGAAAGGGAAAAGAACAATTTATAAATGGTCAATTTCTGTAGCAGCAACTCTAATTATTTGCGGGCTATGTTTCTTTTATTATCCTCAAAAGATTGAATCATATCAGGTAATTAAAAGTGTAAAAAAAGATAGTTCTATAATTTCAAAAATTGAAGTTGCACCTGAAGATGATATAGTTCCTGGAGGGAATAAAGCGGTACTTACTCTTGCAAATGGTAAAAAAATTAACCTGACCGATGTTAACATAGGTACTCTAGCGGAACAATCAAATGTTCAAATTGCTAAAATTGCCGACGGTCAACTTGTTTATAATGTTTTATTAGATCAAAAAGTAATTGATGACCAAAAGAATCAAAACAATACCATCGAAACGCCAAGAGGTGGCCGTTATCAGATGCGTTTACCCGATGGCACGAATGTCTGGCTTAATTCAGCATCCAGATTAACCTTTCCTTCAAGCTTTTCATGTCTAAGTAAACGGAAAGTCGAATTGAGCGGTGAAGCTTATTTCGAAGTTGCTAAAGATAGCTCCCGCCCTTTTGTAGTAAAGACAATCCTTCAGGAGGTCGAGGTTTTAGGAACTCATTTTAACATTAGCTCCTATGAAGATGAATCATCTGTTAAAACTACATTAATAGAAGGAAGTGTAAAAATAGTTGCAAAGAACGGTAGTGATAAAATTTTGAAACCTGGTCAACAATCAGTTCTAACTGCAGATAATATTACTGTTGAAAATATAAGTCAAGGTCAGCAGGCATTGGCATGGAAAAATGATCAGTTCGTTTTTGAAAGCAATGATATTCAATATGTTATGAGAATGATTTCTCGATGGTACAATGTGGAAGTTGAGTATGTTGGTACAATTCCTGAAAATAGGTTTGGTGGGGCTATTTCTAAATTTGAAAATATTTCGGAAGTATTAAAATCACTTGAATCAACCGGAAGGGTCAAGTTTAAGATTGAAGAAAGGCGTATCCTGGTATTTAAATAAAATTAAAATAAACTTAATTATTAACCTTAAAAGCAGAAAAACTATGTAGAACCTTAACATTGAAAGTTAAGCCAAAAAATAAACCAGAAATGCGCGAACATTCCTGGTTTAAGTTTGGCTATTGATAATTAATTAATAAAGTTTAACCGCAGGTGCCCGGGTTTTGAAGCTAAGGCATTCTGCTAAAACCAAACATTTGCAAATGTATAAAATTTATACTAAAAAATCGGGCATGTCCAAGGGGGATGCCTCCAAATTATGGCTAATTATGCGTCTGATTACCTTAATATTGATAACTAGCTTCATGCAGGTTTACGCAGTAGGTTTTGCGCAAAAGATTAGCCTAACTCAATCAAATGCTCCGCTAAAGACTATTCTCCTGGAATTAAGATTGCAAAGTGGTTATAATTTTGTTTATACTGATGATCTTCTCAGTATGGCAAAGCCCATAAATATCAAGGTCAAGGAGGCTAAATTTGAGGATGTTCTCGACGAAGTGTTTAAAGAACAGCCGCTAACTTATATTATAAATAAAAACACCATAACAGTTAAGGAGAAAGAATTAGCATTAATTAAAGAAGTAACTGATGAGCGTAAGGATATTGTAATTAGAGGTACAATTACCGATCCCACCGGTGAAACCCTTCCCGGTGTCAGCATTAAAATAAAAGGTACAACTATCGGAGCAACCACAGATTCGGATGGTCGTTTCACTATAAATGTACCTGACGGAAATAGTATCTTAACGTTTACCTATATCGGTTACATCTCTCAGGAAGTTGTAGTAGGTGACAGAACAAACCTGAATATCAGGCTTGAGGCAGCCAACACTGCACTCACCGAAGTAGTGGTTACTGCATTGGGTATCTCAAGAGAGAAGAAGGCTCTTGCCTATTCAGTATCCGAAGTAAAAGGCGATGAATTAACCCAAGCTCGTGAAACAAACGTTGCAAACGCTCTGAGTGGAAAGGTTGCAGGAGTGAATGTGAGTGGAAATGCAACCGGACCGGGAGGATCAAGCAGGGTTGTTATCAGAGGAAATGGATCTTTGGCCGGGAATAATCAACCACTTTATGTAGTAAATGGTATGCCTATGGATAATTCCATTCCCGGAGGAGGTACTGAATCAACTGGTAATGGTATAAATGTAGACAGAGGTGATGGAATTGCCGGTATTAATCCGGATGATATTGAATCTATAAGTGTACTGAAGGGTGGTCCTGCAGCAGCATTATATGGTTCAAGAGCTTCTAATGGTGTCATACTGATAACCACAAAGAGAGGTATCGCTTCTAAAGGAATTGGTGTGGATTTTAATTCAACTTCCACATTCGAAACTATTTCTGTTTATCCAGACTGGCAATATGAATACGGTCAAGGAATCGACGGGGTTAAACCCGCTACAGCAAATGCTGCAAGAAGTGCAGGGCGTTTATCATTTGGAGCAAAAATGGATGGTCAACCTTCTATTCAGTTAGACGGGCAATTAAGGCCATATTCTCCTGTAAATGTTAGGGATAATTTTGATAATTTTTATCGCACAGGATCCACCTATTCCAATACCTTGGCATTTACTGGTGGAAGTTCAGATCTCAATTTTCGTTTTTCTGTGGCAAATGTGGATGCAAATGCAATTATGCAAAAGTCATCTATCAACAGAAAAATTGCCAATCTTAATGTAAATGCTGCTCTGGGTAAAAAAATAACTCTTGAAGCCATCGGACAGTATAATCTGGAAGCAGGTGTCAACAGACCTAAAGTTGGTTATGCTGATCATAATGCTTCATGGGCAACGTACCTTGTCGCCAATACCATGGACATCAGAACTTTGTCTCCTGGCTATGATGCGAATTTTAATGAAACACTGTGGAATGCATCAAGTGCAGCCACGAACCCTTATTTTGTGATTAACAGATATAGAAATGGGGATGAAAAAAATCGCTTTTTAGGTCAGTTCAGTGTGAAGTATGATCTCCTGAAGAATTTATTCATCAAAACTAGTGTCAGCAAGGACTTTTATAATTTCAATGCTGAGAATATAATACCAACTGGCACCGCAGCAGCACCTAAAGGTGAATACGAAAATATTCAGGCCAGTGTTTCTGAAACAAATTCCATGATCAATATAAATTACAATACCAGATTTTTCAAGAATTTTAATTTCATGGCAATGCTTGGTGGAAATCAGCAACAGAGTGTCTACGACGAAACTAATATTAGAGGTCAAGAATATACTATACCTTTCTTTTATAGCTTCACCAATGTTGCGGCATTGAACACTTCACCACTTTATGAGCAATCAAAGATCAACTCAGTTTTTGGATCTGCTGATTTAGATTTCAAAAGAATTGCCTTTTTAACAGTCTCTGCCCGACAAGACTGGTTCTCTACTTTAAGTCCGCAGAACAATACCATTTTATATCCTTCTGTGGGAGGTAGTTTGATTTTATCTGAAGCTTTTAAAATGCCTTCATTCATTAATTTTATGAAATTAAGGTCATCCTGGGCTCAGGT